>JAJEEZ010000126.1:0-19441 GCA_022820705.1 Candidatus Latescibacterota bacterium
GAGCCTATACCTATATAGGCATTCGGGCAGATGAGCAGCGCACAGGTTATCAGCAGCGCAAACCAGTTATGCTCTCGGAGGCGAATAACATCATTCCTATCTATCCGTTCCAAGAAGATGGTATTGGCTTAGAAGAAGTGAAGAGGCTACTCAATCTATCTGGGCTCGGACTCCCCCCCTACTATCGCTGGCGTTCAAGGTCCGGGTGTTATTTTTGCTTCTATCAACAGATTGGAGAGTGGCAGGGGCTCAAGGAGAACCATCCTGAATTGTTTGAGAAGGCCAAGGAATATGAGAAAGAGGAGAGCGGGAAAAAATATACTTGGGTAAATGGGCGATCCTTAGAAGACCTCGAAAAGTTGGAAAGGCGCTATGAGGTTCCCGATGGGGAAGACTTGGATGGTTGCGCCATCTGCCATCTTTGAGAGAAAGGAGCTTTTGAATGAGAATTACAAGCAAAATCGTAGCCATGCATCGGCCAGACGGTTGTCATTATCCTTAATGTAGATCAGAATCTTCTACTTAGATAAAATGGAGTTCGTAAAATGGAATACTTAAATTTACTAAATCCGTCGGATTTAAGTGAGCATTACCGACACCAATTAAAGCAGACAATTAGTGCCTATAATCCGACTCAAATTGTCTTAGGTGAAGCTCTTCAGAACGCTATTGATGCTATTGTTGAAGCAGATGATGGAGCTACTCATCAAATTAATCTAAATCTTGATTTAGATCAGAGGTCTGTTACAGTTACTGACACTGGTGTCGGTTTCAGAAACGATCCACGTCTTCTGTTTCTCGGTGGAGGGACAAAACGTCGTGGAGATCGTCGACTTTTTGGACTTGTGGGAGTTGGAATAAAAGTTGTATTGTTTTCTTCTAAAGAATTTCGCCTCCGAGCACATATAGATAATGGTGGATTTAGCTATGAAATCTTAGATGCTTACCAATTTGAAAATGACCCACCACCGAATTTACAAGTCCCTCGTCAATTCCCTGATGATCCATCTCCACTAAATAGTGGAACAGAGGTTTACTATTGTTTCCCCCGCGATATTGCACATGATCCTATTGAACGTTTTATACAAGATATGTACCATCAATGTTTGCCACAAGGCAACGATAGTGGGTTTGGCAAAACCCTAAAATCGGCTGTAGAACGAGGATTTTATGAAAATAGATTTGCTGGCTTAATGGCCACTTTTCTACGTCGCTATACCTATGCTGGAGATGTTTTGAATTACCTTGGAGGGAAAAAGGAACTAGCTAATACGACTATTTATATACAGGTCACTTGCTCTAATCCCTCGGAGAATTTTGGGAGTGAAATTGGTGATCTATTCGATGGAAAAACGCAATTTTCGTTCAAAATGACCCCCGAATACCTCCTTGCATCAGATACGTGTAATTGGGTTCCCCGACAAGATCGTCCCGGTTTATTTCATGAATCATTGGGACGCGGAGGCACAAATCTGACTCAAACATGGAAGGGGTTTAATATCTGCCTCTATTCTGATACGGAAGATTACGAGAAACTTATCACTGACAAAAATGGAGAAATTCCCCAAACAGTAAAAGGATATATAGAGGATTATAGAGAGAAGTTGTTTCCAAGAATCAACGGAATTCTTCTCACTATTGGTCGAATACCTTTCCTTGAAGAATTTCTTCCTGGTGGAAGTCAACGTGTAATTTCTGCAAATGGAGTAGTTACAACACACGAAGTAGACCTAACTCGAGGTCGTAATCAGGAATACGTTCGTTGCTTTGATCTGGTCGTAGATGTTAATGCGCCGCTAAATTACGGTAAATCACAATTAACAGACACCCACTTGATCAAGCGAATACGTCGGTTTGTGAATGATGCCTATGCGACTACAATCCAGACAGCCACAAGCAACTGGGTTGGGAAGGTAAAGCCACCCAATGGAGATGAACAATATGACTTCTTCTTAAGACGCGACGGTTTGGGGATTCCTGAGCTTGCAGTTAAAAAGGTGCCTAGGGATGAGAATGATGTCATAGCACTTTTCTTTGAACTACTTGGCAGAGGGTATATTGAAGGTTATCAAAGTCTTGGTTTATCTCAGATGGATCCATATGATGGAAGGTTTATTATAAGGAGATCTGGAGATACAAATGATCCAGTAGTACCAGCGGATGATCGACAACTCTCAGCTATAGAGTTCAAAGTTATTGCATCGTCCTTAATTCGAGATCTAGAGAGAGAAGCAAAAAATCCGAGGGAGTTAAGATTGGTAATTTCATGGGATGAAGGTTCTTCAAATTCAGAGCAATTTGGATTCGCGGATATAGAACACAGTAGATATTACAGAGATAACGTCTATCCAGGTGTGACACGTTATCTAGAGAATACGAAGTCGGGATCACAGATTCAAGTACTGCTATTGAAGTCAGTAGTAGAAGACATTAAGAAAGAGATGAATGACCAATGAACATGATGCGAATTTTCAAAGAGCTATACTTTGCTAGAACAGAGGACGAAATTGATAAAGTCATCAATGCTCGTCCAGAGATTTTCAAGCAAGAAAATTGGTATCCTCTCGGAGGCAATGAAAATAATTTCGGCATCATAGAAAATCAGCAGTCAAATCCCATTGCCGCATTGATAGAGAAGATTACGAATTCGATTGACGCCGTTTTAATGAGAAGATGCTTGGAAGCAGATATCGATCCCAAATCTGAAGAAGCACCTAAGTCAATGGAAGAAGCAAAAGCTAAATTTTTTAAAAATTACACGAATTGGGACCTATCAGATTCTAGGAAAAAGCAGTCAGAAAGCATTCAAATTATAGCCGATGGACCAAGGGGAAACACATCACTGATCATTTATGACGATGGCGAAGGACAACATCCTAAAAATATTGAAGACACTTTCCTGTCGTTATTGCGTGGCAATAAGAACGAAATTCACTTTGTGCAAGGTAAATACAATATGGGGGGAAGTGGTGCAGTTGTGTTCTGTGGTAAAAAGCGGTACCAGTTAATCGGCTCTAAAAGATATGACGACGCAGGTAAGTTCGGTTTCACGCTAATTAGAGAACATCCTCTAGACAGAGAAGAAAAAAAAGTCAAAAAGAATACATGGTACGAGTACCTGAAGGTCGATGGAGAAATTCCGGCTTTTCATGCCAAGCAACAGGATTTGGGTTTATATAACAGAAAATTCACGACAGGTACGATTATCAAACTTTATTCCTATGATCTGCCAGCGGGAAGCCTTTCCGTTATTTCTCGAGATTTGAATCAGAGCATCAACGAATATCTGTTTGAACCTATTTTGCCCATTATTACGGTAGATAAAAAAGAACGGTACCCAAAAGATCGTAACTTGGAAAGAGATTTGTATGGGTTGAAACGTCGCTTGGAACGAGAGGACAACCGATATGTACAAGAGTATTTTTCAGAAAATTTTAAGCATTCGCTTTTTGGTAGAATGAAGGTAACATATTATGTTTTTAAAGCCAAGATTGACGACTTTTCTGCAGCGGAGAGTAGAGGATCGATTCAACGAGAATTCTTCAAAAACAATATGTCAGTCCTATTTTCAATAAATGGTCAGGTACACGGCCACTATACCTCCGAATTCATTACACGCTCTCTAAAAATGAGCTTGCTTAAAAACCATCTTTTGATCCATGTTGATTGTACAGATATGGATTTATCATTCCGTAAAGAGTTGTTTATGGCTTCGAGAGATCGCTTAAAAGATGGCGAAGAAACTAGGGCTTTAAGAGGATTTTTAAGGGAAAAACTCGGTAGCAAACAAGGAAGACTCGCTGAGATCGAGAAACAGCGCAAAAATGCTATCTCAGTAGAAGGTGGTGATACGACCGAATTACTCAAGTCGTTAGCTAATAATCTCCCGATGAATCCTGAATTGATGCAGTTGTTGGGTCAGACATTTAAACTAAATCAGGGAAACGGCAAGGAGAAAAAGCAGACAAAACAAAACAAAAAACCTTATAAAGAGCCGTTCAGTCCTAAACGGTTTCCCTCATATTTAAAACTCAGAACAAAAAATGATGGTCTTAAACCTATTGCACAGATTCCCCTTGGTGGAGATAAAGCCATTTACTTTGAGACCGATGTTGAAGACCATTACTTTGATCGGGTCGAAGAACCCGGCAGTATGCGGATCGCGCTGCTCGGTTTTAGAAGCAATAATAGCGAAGGCGGAAATAAATCGGGTAGTGTTGAGGAGATTGAGGATGTCTTTAATGTAAATATAAGCAGCCCACATGACGGTACGATCAAGGTAAATTTTAATCCTACCCAAAAAGTGGACGTGGACGATGCGATCCGAATAAAGGCTACCCTCAAGGGGGCAGGCGAAAATTTTGACGAGATCTTCTGGGTCAAGGTCAGCGACCGTGAAGGCTCTCAACAACCGAGCAAGAAAGAACAACTGTCGCAAAAGCCCGATTTAGGCTTACCACAGTACATATTAGCTTACGAGAATCAACAAGATCAAAAAAATACCATCACCTGGGAAAAATTAGAAGATCATAGTGTGTCAATGGAACATTCCACCATAATGCACCCTATGGTAGGGGACGAAAAATTAGAGCGAATCTATATCAATATGGACAGCACCG
This sequence comes from Candidatus Latescibacterota bacterium, assembly GCA_022820705.1. Classification (GTDB taxonomy): domain Bacteria; phylum Latescibacterota; class UBA2968; order UBA8231; family UBA8231. The sequence goes on from JAJEEZ010000126.1 coordinate 4,620, forward strand.
TATTGAAGAATTTTAAATCTAAAACTCGAAATCCAAATGAGGAGCAGTTAAATCTGGCGGACCAAAAATATATTACCTCCGTGTATCTCCACACGCTCTTTCTCTATACCGTCACGAAAAATCGAAAATATAAAATTATGAAGGAAAGAGAGAACGGGGACCCCGAGATTGATGTTGACCTAAACGATTATATTAAGGACTTGTTTGAAAGCCATTACGCAGAATTTATCTTGAACTTCGGTTCAGATAGCCTCATGCAATTGCTGGAAGATTAACCCTATGTAAATAGCCTAAGTACACGACAGTAAAATCTGTATGGCCTCTCGACTTTCTTTAGCTCGGTGTTCTGGATTGGCGATGAGTTGCTGTAATCGATCTAAGCCCAGCCGAAATAGGCTGATGGCTCGTCGGCCATGCTTTTTGTTGACAATGGGCTTGCGCCGATGCCCTTGCAGTCCAATGAGCAGACACCATAGGAGTCCTACCGCGAGTAGACCGATTAAAAGATGCAGTCTTGGGGGCTTTGTCAATCGGGTTTCTTCCAAGTGGAAGCCTTTGGATTTGAGAAACCCAAACGCGGTTTCTATAGACCAGCGATGCCCATAGGCGATGACGATGTTGTCGAGATCGGATCGATTGGTCACCAGTAACAGTGGCTCGCCTTTGTGCGGGCGATGGGCGACGAGATTCAAGCACAGCGATTGGTAGAGCGTGACATGGTAAAACGTGCAGGTCGTCCCTCGTTTCCAATAGCGGGTCATCGACGCTAGGTAGCGCAGTTGCCCATCGTCGAGGGTAACCCAGCCGTTGCAGCGAATACGGATAACAAAAGAAACGTCGCGTTGCCGCAGCAGAAAACGAAACCAGTCTTTGCCAATGAATTCTCGGTCGGCTAATAGACAATAGGTCGAGCCTTTTAAATAGGCAAGGGCCTGTCGCATCACTTGTTTGCGTTCGCGCGTATGGGAGTTGCCGGGTCGTTGCAGCGACAAGGACATCAACGGGATGGATACGCCTTGAAACACCAGCCCTAAGCAGAGCAGATTCAGGTCGGTCTGACCCAACTGCCAGTGCGTCCGATCCAAAACTAACAGCAGCGGTTGCCCGGCAACGACCAGTTTGTCGATGATGAGTCGGGTAAAAACACTCGGGCACAGGCCACTGCTGAAAAACCGTTGCAACCGACGATACTGGCTGTCGATTTTCGTCAGACCCGGTAACCCACAGGCCAGCTTGCGTAGGTTGACCGAGCGGGTTTGGATCAAGGTAGGAAGCAGTTTGCATAGCAGGTCGATACGGTGACGAGACAGGCCCAGCTTGGCTTGCTCCAAGGCGCGCTTAAATGTATGTATTAACATGGTGCAGCTCCGGAGATCAGCGTTTTATTTGCTTGCTTGGCAGCGTCAAATAAAACGCAACTCCGGACTGCACTACAACTTACACTACTGTCGTGTACTTAGGTAAATAGCTAAGGGTACCCTAGCGGCATGAAAATCATGTTCGATAACCCGAAAGAACTCCTCGATAAAGTTCGCCTAGGCGAGATCATGTTCCTCGAATTCAAGGAGGTGTGTTTTGCTGGTGTGAAGGCCAGAGGCCCTAACCGGGATTCGCTCGCCGGTGGACTCGACGCCTTTGCAAATAGCCACGGAGGAGTGTTCGTCTTTGGGGTTGAAGACAAAACCCACGAGGTCGTCGGCATTCCTACGGACTGCCTTGATGTGGTGGTGGATTTCGTCCGGGAGGTGTGCATAGGCTCCATTGACCCGCCTATTGATGGCATTAATTGTGGTTGTCCACAATCACTGAGGACGAGTTAGCCGTTGTCAAGGTAGAGGTTTCGCAGCTAAAGATGCACACCTTCTTCCCTCTTCGACATTGCCCGAATTGACGATCTCCCGGCCCTACGGCTCAGCGACTGAATTTTAACAGAAGGAGAGGCATCACCTTGACTACTTTTGACTTCCACGGCAAAAAGGCCGTGGCGACTGGCGCTGGCGGTGCCATTGGCGGCGAAATCGCCCGCGGCCTCGCCCAAGCGGGCGCTGAGGTAGCGATCTGGGACATTTCTCCAGAGGCGGCCCGCGCCAAAGCCGACGAGATCAACCAAGACTTTCCCGACAAGGTCCTCCCCGTCGAGTGCAATGTCGTCAACAAAGACAGCGTCGAGGCCGCGCTCGCCGAAACCATCGAGCACTTTGGCACCATCGACTTTCTGCTCAACGGTGCCGGCGGCAGCCACAAGGACACCACCACTTCCCCGGAACTCGAATTCTTTGATATTGATCCAGAAGCGGTCAGGATGGTAATGGACCTCAACTACCTAAGCGCTGTCCTGCCCTCGCAGGCAGTGGGTCGCGTCTTCGCCGCTAAAGGCGATGGGGCGGTCGTCAATATCACCTCCATCGGCGGAGGGCTGCCGCTGTCGCGGGCCTTGGCGTATTCCAACGGCAAGGCTGCCGCCGACAGTTTCACCCGCTGGCTAGCCGTGCACATGGCCACGACCTACGCACCCAAAATCCGCGTCAATGCCGTGGCCCCGGGCTTTATGATCACTGCGCAAAACCGCTTCCTGCTCCTCGACGAAGCAAGCGGCGAGCTGACTGATCGCGGCCAGACCATTCTCAAAAACGTCCCCATGACCCGCTTTGGCGACCCGCACGAAGTAGTAGGCGCGGCCCTGTGGCTCTTTTCGGACGCAGCCACGTTTGTCACCGGTGCCATCGTGCCCATCGATGGCGGCTTTTCCGCGTTTTGCGGCGTATAAATCAGGAGTTCTCTTTGCTACCCGATATCGAAATCGCCCGCCAGACCTCACTCCGCCCCATCGACGACGTGGCCGCCCAACTCGGGATCGGCTCCGAACACCTCGAACACTACGGTCGCGTCAAGGCCAAAATTTCGCAGGAGTTCTGCCAGCAGTTCGAAGACGCACCTACTACCGGCAAGCTGGTCCTCGTCTCGGCCATCAACCCGACTCCGGCGGGCGAGGGCAAAACCACCACTACCATCGGCTTAGGCGACGCGCTCAACCGCCTTGGCAAGCGCGCCACTGTCTGCCTGCGCGAGCCTTCGCTGGGGCCTTGCTTCGGCATGAAGGGGGGCGGCGCGGGCGGCGGCTATGCTCAGGTGGCACCGATGGAGGACATCAACCTGCACTTCACTGGCGACATCCACGCGGTCTCCGCGGCCCACAACCTGCTCGCCGCGGCCCTCGACAACTACATCCACCACGGCAATGTGCGCCGCATTGATCACCGCCGCATCGTCTGGAACCGCGTCCTCGACATAAACGACCGGGCACTGCGCGACATCGTCATCGGGCTAGGGGGGACGGCCAACTCCTTTCCGCGCCAATCGGGATTTGACATTGCCGTCGCCTCGGAGGTCATGGCCATCCTCTGCCTGTCCGAATCGCGGGCCGAGCTCAAAGAGCGGCTTGGCCGGATCGTCGTCGCCCAGACCCGCTCCCGCGAGACCGTTCGCGCTGCGGACCTAGCGGTCCACGGCGCTATGGCGGTGCTGCTCAAGGACGCCTGCCAGCCCAACTTGGTGCAGACCCTAGAGGGCAACCCGGCTTTAGTTCACGGCGGCCCTTTTGCCAATATCGCCCACGGCTGCAACTCCATCGCCGCCACCCGTTTGAGCACGCGCCTGTCTGAATACACCATCACCGAGGCTGGCTTTGGCGCGGACTTGGGCGCGGAGAAATTCGCCAACATCAAGTGCCGCCAGAGCGGTCTAGCCCCGGACCTCGTGGTGTTGGTGGCCACGGTGCGCGCGCTCAAATTTCACGGCGGTGCCTCGCTCAAAAGCATCGCCAAACCCAATGTCGAAGCGGTTGAACGAGGGGTCGAAAACCTCAAAAAGCACATCGAAAACATCCGCCTCTTCGGCTTGCCCGTCGTCGTCGCGGTCAATGCCTTTGCCACGGACACTGACGACGAGATCCAGTGCATCCGCGACAAGTGCGCGCACCTCGGCGTTGAAATCGTCCCCGCGCATCACCACGCCCTCGGCGGCGCAGGAGCCGAAGACCTCGCCCGCACCGTGGTGCAGGTGGCCGAAAACACGCAGAGCGACTTCCGGCTGCTCTATCCCGACGACATGCGGCTTTGGGACAAGGTCCGCACCGTCGCCCAAGCGATCTACGGCGCCGACGACATCATGGGAGACAAGCTGCTGCGGCGCAAATTCAGGCGGCTGGAGGACGAAGGCTACGGCCACCTGCCCGTCTGCATAGCCAAGACCCAGTACTCGCTCTCGACCGATCCCGGGCTCAAGGGGCGGCCGCGCGGCTTTGACGTGCCGATCCGCGACGTCAAGGTCTCGGCTGGGGCTGGCTTTGTGGTGGTGCTGACGGGCGACATTATGACGATGCCCGGCTTGCCAAAGAAACCCTCGGCCGAGTCGATTGACCTAGACGACGCAGGACAGATCAAGGGATTGTTCTGAGCCCGCAAACTATACAGGACGACGCACCATGTCATTATCAAAGCGCCTAGAATCGTGCTCGCTCGAACGCATTACCAAGATGAAAGATGTGGTAGTGCAGGAGATCGATAGAATTGACCATCAGCTAGTCGAGCAAGAAAAAGAACTCGACGAAATGATCGAAAAGGTCGAAACGGTCAGTTTGAGTAAACGACACGGCCAATACGAACTGAGTCTGGATAAAGCTGAAGCGCAGATCGCCAGGTTAAACGCCGAAAAAGAAAAATTGCAGGACAAGGTCCGGATCATTGAACAGGCGCGCCAAAAGAAACACCTGATGGACGAGCAGGCCCGAGTGCTGGGTAGCGTCGCGCGGGTGCGAGCCAAAGACCTGATCATCTTTTTTCTCATACTTTTTCTGATTACAATGCTCGGCATCGACTTCCTCGGCATAGGGGCCACAGGTACCGGTGCCATTGCAAAAGCCGAAGTAGTAGAAGGCAGGATACATCGAATAAATGTTTTAAACGGAGGACAAGAGTATGAGCGGGTGAACATTCACATAGCGGATGCAGTTGGGTCTGGCGCGCTTGTTTCTGGCCAGATCGTTGAGGGCAAGCTAACACAAGCGGACGTCATCCATCTCGGGGAGAACTACACAAATCCCGTTGTGGAAATAGAACCCCATTTTTCCGTTGGCACGTTGTGGATATTCTGGATCATAGACGTGATCTGCTGCACCCTTTTCATGGCCAACTTCTTTTTTGAGTACCGGCTTGCCGCTTCCAAAAAGTGGTATTGGAAAAACAACTGGATAGACTTCATAACGTCCATTCCGCTGCCCCCGGTACAGGTCATCGCCGCATCACAGGTCGGCGACCTAGGTATCGTTCGCTTGGGGCGTCTGCTCAGAGCCGTGCGCATTTTAAGGGCGCTGCGCTTATTCCGCATTGCGCTGTTTTTTTGGCGGGGCATGGATCACTTGAGCACCACGTTGGACGTGCGGCTGCTCAAGCGGTCTTTGCTGTACGGCTTGTTATCGCTCGTGTTTGGGGCCTTCATTTTTATGGGCTTGGAGCGCATGGAGTCTGGTTCGGGGTTTGGGGCGAGTCTTTGGTGGAGCTTTACGACGCTAGTCACTGGCGGGTACGCCGACATCCACAATCCCGAGACGGCTTCGGGCAAAATCCTCACCGTTTTTCTGGTGATTACGGGTATGGTGCTGGTGGGTGTCTTTACAGCGACGCTGACGAGCATCCTCGTAAGCGACGAGGATTCCTTGAAGGTCGAGGAACTAGAAGAGCAAGTCGGGATCGTGACGAAAATTCAAGAAGACGTAAAAGACACCAACGAGCGGCTAGACAGATTGGAAGAGACTATCCGCGAAATCCGGGACGCCGTAAAGACGCAGGAGAACTAGCGGCTTCAGACGAACTTTTCTCTAGCTTCCAAGACTTTTGCCACTACGACTTCGACATCCTTTTCATCCACAAACGGCGACACAATAAAGGACTTCAGCGCGACAATCGGTTCCTGATATTGGGTGTGCCGGTAGCAGTCGGTCGAGGAAATGACGACTCCGCGTCCGGCCATGGCCTCCGCATGCACGTAGTCGAAAATTTTGCGGTTGTAGTCGTTGTGGGCTAGCAGCGTTTCCCGGTAGGCAGGGTCTTCGAATTCTTGACGCTTGATCGCAAAAGTATCCACGTCGGGTGGATACACCCGGAAGAGCGTTACCGTGCCAAAATTGTCGCGGTTGAGCACGGTGATGGCTTCGTGCCCTTCGAGGTGCTCGCGCAAAAGCTGGGTCATCTCGACGATGTGCCCCAATGCGACGCGCAATCCCTGCTCGCCGAAAAAGCGAAAATTGGCCAGCGCGGTCAGCGGGCCGCTCCCGGCCCTGGATGTTTCGAGGGTGTACATGCCGGGGCGATGGTCGCCAAAGTGGTAGAGGTACGGCATCTGTTGCGGGTCGCGCATCAAGAGCTGCAAATCCGCCCGATCTTTGACGAGGACGAGGCTGGAGATGTACGGAGCAAAGCCGGTCTTGTGGAAGTCGATGCCCATGGAATCGGCCAGCGCTAGATGGCGGATGCGGCGGCACGCGCCGGCGAGGGCACGCAGGGTCCGCGGGCGAAACTCTAGGGGGTTGTCCTGAAAATCGTAGTCGTTGAACACCGACCATGCCCAGCCAATGACCGAGTCGGCGTGGATGTGCGGGCGGTAGGAGAGTTGGAATTCCTCGACGAGCGAGTCGCGCAAGGCCGCAATCGCCTGCAAGTCGTCCAAGCCGAACGCATCCGTGGTCCCCATAGTCGCAATAAAGGCGGCAATTTTTTTTCCGCTGCCCAAGGCCGTTCGCGCTGCATCTTCTAGCTGCGCGAGGTCAATTTCGTTCTCGGCTATCGTCGGAATGACGATCAACTGGTCGGTGCCCATGCCGAGCCAGCCGACGATGTTGTGGGCGCAGTAGTGCCCGGCGTCGGAAACGAGCACTACCACGTCGTCGGATATGCCCTTTTGCATGGCCTGCGGACAGGCCTTTTCCAAGCCGATCTTCACTCCATAGAGCGTGGTGCCGGTTCCGCCGAAGGTGAATGTGCCACTGGCCTGTTGTGGGTCGTAGCCAACCATCCGCGCGGTGATGGCGACTGCTTCGACTTCGGCCAAGGCGACGAGGCGGCTGTATTCATCCCAAGCGATGTTGGGATTGTGCAACGAGGCGAGCAGAACGCCGATGAGGCTGGGAATGGTCGGGGGCGCGATGACGTTTTGTTGGGTGTGGGGATGGCTAGAAATGGTTATGCCGCGCAGATAGCTGACGAGGTCTGAGGTAACCGCCTCGACCGACGACATCTCAGCGTGCAGCTCGGCGTTTTGCGCTTCAGCAAAGTCGCCAGAAACTACCGGACCAAGCGTCGGCAACTGCATTTTCAGGTCATCGACTTGGTCTAGGGCGCGCATGATGGAATGCACGAAATACGAATCGTGAATGGGGTCGGATATGGGTTGGGGAAAGGCGCGACGGATGTGTTCTAAGGCGTCGCGGTAGGATGAGGTCATTTGCTGCTCACTTCAGGTTAAGATGCAAAAGGCCGGGTACCCAAACAGGTACCCGGCCTTTTATTGTAACTTAGGATTGCCGTTCGGCGTTCCTTAGCGACTGTAGCTGTATTTCACGTACCAGAACGCGCCGCCAAAGCCAAAGGGGCTGAACTGGCTGTACTTGTTGCCGGTCCGCTCTCTGGCTAATTCATGCTCGTCTGGATAGGTATTGAGGATATTCTGTACGCCAATGGCGATGGCGGATTGGGCCTCGTCAAACGAGATGCTGGTTTCAAGGTCAAACAGCACCTTGCCGCTATAGGTCTGATCGTCTTCAGAGTCGTACCATTCGCCGTAGTAGCTGGCGCGACCTAGGCCACTCCAACGCTCGCTCAGGGCTTGGGTCAGCGTCAAATTCCCGCGCTGCTTGGGCAAGTTCTCCTCCAATTCCCGCAGCCGGAGATCGTCGAGAATATCCGGGTTGTGGTCGGTGACTTCGGAGCTCGTGTAGTTGTAGGCGAGGCTCAGCATCCCCGAACCTACCGGTGCCGACACAACGAGGTCAATTCCGTTGGTGGCGGAGTCGAAGTCATTGGTGAAGAAGCGGAATTCCTGCAAGCCGGCCGCGCTGGTTAGGCCCTCGTTGATTAGCTGCTGTTTCTGCTCATCGCTCAGCGCAAAGTCTTGCGAGACCGTCAGGCGATCCTCCACCTTGATGTTGAAATAGTCGACCGTCGCACTAATGGCACCCATCTTGACGACGACGCCCCCGGAGAGGTTGACCGAATTTTCAGGTTTGAGCGCCGGCCCACCGCCATCTAAACCGAGGACCAGCCCAACTGCGCGGCTGGTGGAAGGCACGGTGCCGTTGTTGACCAAGTCGTTCTTCTCGAAGTTGAACTCGGTCGTTATGTTGAAGGCATTTTGCTGGCCAGGCGTAGGTGCCCGGAAGCCGGTGCTGTAACTACCGCGCAACTTTAAGTCGTCCGTAAGGGCGAAATTGGCGGCTCCCTTGTAGTTGGTCGTGCTGCCAAAGTCGCTAAAATCCTCCGAGCGCAGGGCCACGGAAAGCAGCAACGGATCAATCGGCTCAAAATCCGCCTCCACGTACACGGCCGTGTTGGTGCGATCCCAGCGGCCGGCTGCCACCTTGCTAAAGCCTGAGAAACCATTGGTAGCGGGCTGGAACCCTTGGCTGGCCAACGGCTGACCAATCAGGTAGGACTCGATCTGTCCCTCCACGATCTCAAATGCTTCGTTACGACGTTCCGCCCCTGCGGCCAAAAACACCTGGTCGCTGACCGGGTACGTGATGTCGAAGTTTAAGTTGACATCTGTCTGGATGTAATCTCCCGGGTTGAACGATGTCGGCGTATCAGGCCCCATCGAGGCATTCACGGTATTGAAGATGAAGTAGTCCGCGTGGTGGCGGCCATAAGACGCGCTCAGGCTCCAACCCAACGTCTCGGCTGCAAATCCCTTCAGGCCCAGAAGAATGGATTCATCCGTGGTGAAGCCGCCGAAGCGGGGCGTGAAACCACCGGGGAACATTTTCAGGAACGAGAAGCAATTGGGATCGTCGCGAATCTGTAGCCAAGCATCCTGGTCCGGCTTGTTGTCGATGATAGGTACCGGGGCGCATTCGCCGCCCTGACCTACACCGTCCAAATCGCCAACCAGCAGGGATGGAGTCCCGTCCTCGAGTTCCGGCCCCTTAAACACGCCGCTACGGGTATGGGGATTGCGGAAATAAAACCCGCCTTCCGTTTCCTTGCTGGCGTAGTTGGCGTGCCCATAGAAGTCGAGGTTCTCGCTCAGAGTCGCCCCGTAGTTGGCGAAGAATTTCAGGTCGTCTCTGATGAAGGGCTGCCCCCAGATTTGGGCGGGATTGGCCACGTTCGTGTTGCCCGCGGCAATCAGGCCCGCGGCATCATTGCGCTGCACCGAGCGGATGGTTTCGCCCGAGTTGCCGTATTCCAAGCTGAGGTTGGCCCACGCATTGTCGTTGCCCAAGCCGAGATTGCCCGCAATGGAAAACAACTCGCCATCGCCGAGGACGCCTTCGCCGTCTTGGAAGCTGCCGACTTTGGTCTCAATCGACAGACCATCGGAACGGTCCTTGAGGCGGAAGTTCAACACGCCGGCAATGGCGTCCGAGCCGTACTGGGCCGATGCGCCGTCGCGCAGGACCTCCACGCGATTGAGCGCGATCGCCGGGATGGGTGCCAAATCAGGGCCCTGCGCGCCATCGGCGACGCCGTTGCCCAGCCAGTGAATCACCGCAGCGCGATGGCGGCGCTTGCCGTTGACCAGAACCAGCGCGTGGTCGGGAGCCAACCCTCGCATGTTGGGCGGTCGGACGACCGTGCCCGCATCGCTGATCGGCTGGGTGTTGACGTTGTACGAGGGCACGACATTCCGCACCAAGTCTGCCAGGTCCGCTCCGCCTTGCTTGGCAAACTCGTCGGCACCAATGACGTCAATGGGCACGGGTGAGTCGGTTACAGTGCGCGATTGAGCACGCGAACCGGTCACCACCAGCTCTTCAACCTCCACAACGCCTTCGAGCATTTCCTCGTCTTCTTGCGCTTCTTCTTGGGCCACGGCCTCAGAGGCCAAGCTCACAGAGAGCAGGGCCGCAAGGCCAAAAGCCAGAGCAAAAATAGATAAGCGCTCTTTCATAGAATCGCCTCCTTCAGGAGAAGAGTGGAACATATGAACGTATATTATCTACTCGTAACAACAAATATGTTATACAATGATTTATCTTCGGTCAATACATATTTATTCTTAGATTTGAGCTATATTGAGCTATATAATACTATATAATACTACATATTGTATAATTTTTTTATTTCAGGCTGTGGCGATACCGTAGTCGAAGTGAGTTTTTGAGTCAATTCTGCGTCTTGGGCGCAATAAACCGAAAGACAACCTTTCATGTTGGGCAAATTTTTCGACAAAGTAAAGCAGGGATTGGCGCAGACTCGCCAAGCGATGACCGATGTAATCGCCGGCAACCCCCGCTTGGACGACGACGCCATCGACGATATCGAGGCCGCGCTGATCGGCGCTGATATGGGGCTGGAGACCGCCACTGAACTTGTCGATGAGCTGCGCGAGCGGCTCAGAAGTGGGCAAATGGTGGACGGGCCGGACGGTGTGATGCAGGTGCTGGAGGAACAAGTAGCCGAGATGATGACCCTCGGCAACGGCGCGTCCTTGCCCTTGGCGGGCGAGTTGCCGGGCAAGCCGTTTGTCGTACTGATCGTCGGCGTCAACGGCACCGGCAAGACGACGACGGTCGGCAAGTTGGCCAAACAATACGCCGATGCCGGCAAGAAGGTGGTACTCGCGGCCGGCGACACATTCCGGGCCGCAGCCATCCCCCAACTCGCCATCTGGGCGGAGCGCGCCGGAGCCGACCTGATACGCACGCAGCAAGGAGCGGATCCGGCGGCCGTGGCTTTTGACGCGCTCGCCGCGGCCAAGTCGCGCGGGGCCGATGTGCTGCTGGTGGACACAGCCGGCCGCTTGCACAACAAGGTCAACTTGATGGAGGAACTCAAGAAGATCCGCCGCTCGCTGGCCAAGCAAGACCCCGCGGCCCCGCACGAAACCCTGCTGGTACTCGACGGGACCAGCGGCCAGAATGCCCTGTCGCAGGCGACCGAGTTCAACCAAGCCACCGAATTGACCGGGCTCGTGCTGACCAAGCTGGACGGGACGGCTAAGGGCGGGATCGTCGTCGCGCTGCGGCGTCAGATGAATCTGCCGGTGAAGCTGATTGGGGTGGGTGAGGGGGTGGACGATTTGCAGCCGTTTGACGCGGCGGCATTCGCCCGCGCATTGTTCGCCGAGTGAGGGGTTACAGCGCAGCTAGCGCGTCTTCTAGCTCCCCTCGCACTTCCGCATCTTCTTCTATTCCCAAGCGCCGTTGGAGCGCCCCCTTTGCCTCATCGCCCCCGAGTTGACCCAGTGCCCAAGCCACGTGGCTGCGCACTAGCGGCTCTTCGTCGTCGAGCGCGCTGATCAGGGCCGGTACAGCGGCCTGCATACCCGAATTGCCCAAGGCCACGGCGACATTGCGCAAAAAGCCGCGGCGCTTAGGGCGTTTGACCGGGTTGCGGCGAAAGAGTGCGTTGAAGGCTGCGCGGTCGAGTTGGATCAGGTCGAGAAGCGCCGGGCTGTCGAGGCCAGCGCGGCGCTTATACGCTGGCTCCGGCGCGGGCTCGGCCTTGCGGTTCCACGGGCACACCTCTTGACAGATGTCGCAGCCAAATATCCACTGGCCCATGCCTTGGCGCAGGTCGCGGGGAATCGACCCTTTGAGTTCGATGTTGAGATAGGAGATGCAGCGCTGGGCGTCGAGTACGTACGGCTCGGGGAAGGCGTCGGTGGGGCAGGCGTCCAAGCAGCGTGTACAGGTGCCGCAGTGGTCTGGAGCGGGTTCGTCGTAGTCGAGTACGAGGTCGGTGATGATTTCGGCTAAGAAGAAATAGGAGCCGCGACGCTTGTCGATTAGGCAGGTGTTCTTACCCCACCAGCCCAAGCCCGCCCGCTGGGCGAGTTCGCGCTCTAGCACTGGGGCCGTATCCACGAAATAGCGGCCTTTGGTCTGCTCCCCAGCCTCGGCCAGCACGAATTCCCACAGGGCTGCCAAGCGCTTTTTGACGATGTCGTGGTAGTCGTCGCCGCGTGCGTAACAAGCGATCTGGCCGCGCAGGGGATCGGGTGCCGCAGGCGTGGGTTGGTAGTAATCCATGCCGAGGCAGATGGCGGTCTGGGCACCGGGGACCATCCGGCGCGGGTCCTCTCGCTTATCGAGGTGGCGCTTGAGATAGTCCATCTGACCGGCGTAGCCCAAGGCCACCCAGCGGGCGTAAAACTCGGCTCCTTTTAACGGGTCGGCCGGGGCGAAACCGACCGAGGTAAAGCCCAAGGCGCGGGCCTTGTGGCGAATTTGTTCGGTCAGCGACATGCCGAACCGCGCAAGCAGTTGTTAGAACATCTCCGCGATGCGGCGGAAGACCATCTGATTGAGGTCGTTGAACGTGACAAACACCATGATGAACAGCATGATGGCCAAGCCGATCTGCTGAAAGATCTCGCGCTGGCGCAGCGAGAGCGGTCGGCGCATGATGCCCTCTAACGTAAGGAAGGTCAGGTGGCCACCGTCGAGTACGGGGATGGGCAGGAGGTTGATAATCGCCAAATTGACGCTGAGTATGGCGAGAAAGCGGACGAAGGAGTCCAAGCCCTGCTCGGCGGTCTGTCCGGCTAGCTGGGCGATGCGCAACGGACCGCCCAATTCATCGGTCGAGCGATCGCCTTGGAAAAGCTCGCCCAAAAAATCGAGGATCAGCCAAGAGGCATTGTACACGCCCAGCCCTCCCAGCACCACCGCTCGACCCAACCCGACGGTGTGGCGCGAGGTATGCGGGCCGATGCCAATGCGCCCCACGAACGCGTCGCCCTCGGCGTGGGCCGCCGGGGTAATGAGCTGCTCCATGCGCTGGCCGTCGCGCTCCCAAGCCAACGGAATCGTCTCGCCCGGATAGCGGCGGATTTCCTCGCTCATCTCGGCCCAGCTCACGACCGGAGCTTGGCCGACGGCGCGGATGATGTCGCCTATGCGCAAGCCGAGACTGTCGGCTGGCGTCCCAGGCTCAACGTGACCCACCGTGGTGGGGCGCATTAGCTGCACGCCGTAGCCCTCTTCTCCCGCGGGCGGTAAGTCGTAGTTCAAGAGGATGCCGTCGCGTTCAACTTCGAGTCTAGCACCGCTGCTTGCGATCTCGTCCAAGGCACTGGCCAACTCGTAGGCATTGCCGACGGGCGTGTCTCCGACGGTGCGCACGCGATCGCCGCGCACCAGACCAACCTCGGCGGCGAGGGAATTCTCTTGGGGGCTGACGCGGGTGCTATCGAAGGAGTCGATTCCATAAACGCTGAAGAGGAAGATCAGGGCTACAAAGGCGAAGAGGAAGTTCATGGCTGGGCCGGCGGCGATAACCGCCATGCGGATTCCCACCGACCTAGAGGGAAATTCCCAGTGCGCGCCGGTGGTTTCCTCGCTGCCCACATCGGCCATGCCAGCTACCTTGACATAGCCGCCAAAGGGGATCCAAGAGATGCAGTATTCAGTTTCGCCGCGGGTAAAGCCGATCATTTTGGGCGGATAGCCCAAGGAGAAGCGCTCGACGCGAATGCCCGCCCATTTGGCGACCAGAAAGTGGCCTAGCTCGTGGACAAAGACCAAGACGCCTAAGGCGATGAGAAACGAGGCAATAGTAGTGAGGGTATCAAGCATACTCTAATCCATCTCAAGAAAAGACGGCCAGCACATCCACGTAGAGATACGCCAGCGGGAAGGCCAAAAAATAGGAGTCAAAGCGGTCGAGTAGGCCGCCGTGGCCTGGGATCAGCATCGGCGCGTCCTTGATGCCCATGTCGCGCTTAAAGGCCGATTCCACCAAATCGCCCACCTGCGCTCCAATGCCCGCAACGAGCAAAAGCCCCAGCAGCGACGCCGTAGAAAAAGAGGGCAGCAGAAAGCCCAAAGGCAGGGGCAGGGCGCTGCCAACTATGCCGCCGATGCATCCGACCCGCGTCTTATTAGGGCTGATCTCCGGTGCCAGCTTGGCCCGACCCCAAAACCGACCGCTGAAGTACGCCCCGGAATCCGCAAGCCAGATGCAGAGAAAGAGCACGGCCACCAAGTGGTGAGCCTCCTCGCCTCCGCCAGCCGCTTGGAAAAGCAAAAGCGGCGCGCTACCCAAGACGCCGAAGAAGAACACGCCGCCCAATGTTAGAAAGGCGTTGGCCGCATAGCGCTCTGTGCCCTGGAACAAGGCCCACACCACGACCAGCAAGATGGCCGCCATCAGCAACGCAACGAGGTCGTCGTCTATGCCCTGTCGCCAGAAGTAGGTGCATAGCCCCAAGACCAACAAGCTGCCCGGCAGGCGAATGGGTCGGTAGCCGGCCTCCTCTAAGATGTGGTGGTATTCCCACGAGCAGCGCACGGCCACCGCCAACACCAATAAGAAGATTCCCCAGCTAGCCCCTTCGACCAGCAGGAGGATCACCGGCACGAATACGATAGCCGCGAGGGCGCGCAGCCGCAGGCCGGAGGACTCTGCCGCGGTGTCAGCCGCCAAAGCGCCTCTGCCGTTGTTGGTAGGCGGCAATGGCTTCATAGAGATGCTGGCGACGAAAATCCGGCCAATGCACGTCGCCGACAAAACAAATCTCCGTATAGACCATTTGCCAAGGAAGGAAGTTGCTCAGCCGCATTTCGCCGCTGGTGCGGATCAACAAATCCGGATCGGGCAAATCGG
>JAJEEZ010000337.1:0-3160 GCA_022820705.1 Candidatus Latescibacterota bacterium
GATACGGCGCGCGCCGTGCTAGCCGGCAGCGAAACACCTATTGGCGGGGAACAGGCTTGTTTCCACGCGCTGTTCGTCGAACTGGCGCAGCGCTACGACGGCGAGCGATTGACTGCCGAGCGGCTAGCAAGCCTAGTGAACAGCTTGCAAACGGTCGAGGCCGAGGGTGCGTCGGCGACTGCTGCTGTCGCTTTGCAGGCTGGGGCTTGGCTGGCGGTGGCGGCCTTGTGCCGACGCACGGGCGACCGTCAACAAGCGGTCCAATGCGAGCGCGCTCATCACCGAGCGCGCAAGGCACTGCAAGCCGCTTGGAGCGAAGAGGAAGGGCTTTTTGCCGATGCTGTGGGGGCTGATGACTGTAGCCGCTGGACGAATGCTCTGGTGCTCTACTTCGATTTGGCCAATCCTAGGCAGCAGGCACGAGTGGCGGAGTACCTATCCGGCGGCTCGGCGTCAGACGATTGGTGGCAGGCGTTTTTTGTCTCCGGGGCGTTGTGGCAAGCGGGCGCAGACGTGGCCGCCTTGGCTTACGTACAGAGAAAATGGGGCCGCTTGCTAGCGCGTCCGGGACGGACGTGGGGTGAGAAGGCCAGGTCGGTGGCCGCGCAGCCTGGGCCGGAGAGCTTGTTGGCGGCGCACGTGCTAGGGGTTGTGCCGAAGGCCGAGGGGATTTTGGAGATTCGGCCGCAGTTGTCCGGGCTCGAACGCACCGAGGGCGTCGTGCCCACGCCACACGGCGATGTAGAAGTCGCTTGGGGGGCGTATGGCGGCGGCTTTTCCGCGCGCCTTTCCGTGCCGCACGACGGCGAGACGCACCTGTCCGTACCCCGCTGCGACAAGCGCTTCCCCCAAATCGAAATCAATGGCGAGACGGTGTGGCGCAACGAGAAGGCTCACCCCAACTTCCACGTGCAGGAACTAATCAGCCAAGAGGAGCGAGTGGTGATGGTGTTGCGGCGAGCCGGTCAGTACGAAGTGTCGGTGGAATAGTGGCGACATGACCACAGAATCTCTCTACCACGTCGTCCACAAGTCGCCCGACGCGCCCCCCGAAGGTGCGCCGCTGCTTCTGCTTTTGCACGGCTATGGTGCCAATGAAGAGGATCTGCTGGGCTTGGTGCCGTACTTGGATGCGCGGCTTGTTTGCGTCAGTGCCCGCGCGCCCTACGCGCTCGATTTCGGCGGCTTTGCATGGTTTAATGTAGAGATCGTCGCGGAGGGAGTGCGCTTTGCTTTTGCCGAGGCCGAAGAACCGCTAGCGCAGGTCTTGGCCCTGGTGGATGCGTTGAGGCAGGAACATCGACCCGCTCGCGTTTTCATCGCGGGGTTCAGCCAAGGGGCGAGCATGGCGCTGGCAGCCGCGCTAAAGCGACCTCGGGACTTTGCCGGGGTCATCGCATTGAGTGGGTTGTGCTGTCCGGAGATGTTGCCGGAGAATGCGGCGTCAGTGCGGGGCCTGAAGGTTTTTATGTCGCACGGACGCTTTGATCCGATCATACCCATTGCCCAAGCCCGTGCCTCCAGAGACTTGCTCGCTCCCCTTGGGTTGGACTTGCTGTACAAAGAATACGATATGCCCCACGCGATTGCCGAGCCGTGCTTAGAGGACTTGGACGCTTGGCTGCGGACGCGGCTGGACACCCCTAGAAAATTCAGGAAAGCAGGCTCTCGACCCGCCTTGGTGTGAGCCGGTGGCCGAAAAGCGGCTGCGAGCGGGTGGAGGTCGAGCGCTGCCAAGTGGCGAAAAGCCCTCCGTCTGCTTCGGTCAGCACGGACACGTAGCGCGAGCACCCCGTGCCCTCCGGCGAGATGAATAGCGGCTGGAGGTGGCTGAGGCGGTGGAGGCGCGGAAATTGGCGATCGAAGCCGTACGCCAAACCGCCCAATTCCTCGCAGGAGTAGCCGCGCGGCCGGACAACCCCCTTTGTATGGGCTTTGAGCGGGTGCATGGATTCGGCTCCATCGTAAAAGTAGAGCGAGAGCGAGGGCAAATGAGCGAACGCGCCCAGCTTGGGCACGGGCAAGCGGCAAGTGACGCGCAAGGCAGCCACGTCCCAGGTCGGGCCACGGGGAAAGAAGTCGTGGCCGTGGCTTGCGCACGAGTCAGCCGCGAGCACGCCGTGGCCCGAAGTGCTGGCAGACCAAGTGTAAGGATGGGCGCAATAGAGGAGCAGAGGCCGCCGACCCATCCCGGGCGAGAGATGGGGGTCTTTGAGGTGCAGATAGGCTGGATCGTCGCTCGTCAGGAGCGGGGCGATCGATGCCTGTGGATCGAGTTGGTCGATGGAACTGGCGGAGAAGGCGTCGATACTCCAGACGCCGGTGCCCGGCTTCTGAAAAGCGGCGACGGGTCGCGGGTAGAGGCGAACTTTCTCGGTCGAGACCAGCACTTGAATGCGGCGCTTGTTGAGGCGTAGAGCGCTGCCTTCAATGCTGAGCACAGCCGAGCCGCAGTAGAGGTCGGATTTGTCCCAAGTGCGAACCTCGGCAAAGCTCCGTCCATTGTCCGTCGAGCGAAAGATGGCCAAGGCGCGGCCTCGGGGGCCGGTGGTCAGCCCGGTGCGGCTGTCGCCGGCGTCGCGGTAGCGGCCGATGAGCCAAAGGCTACCGTCGTTGGGGTCGCGGATCGAATTGCCGCCGCCAAACCAGAAGCCGTCGCGATCCTTGGTCGGCTCGACGAGGCGTCGGCCGCGTTTTTGATCGATGAGACGAGTGCCGAGGCGGATGAGTTTGCGTTCGAGCGCGGGGGGTAGCTTGTCCATAGCAGAGCCGCGCTAAGTATGACAAAAAAGACACAAAAGTGTCAAGTAAATGACACATTGCTGTCAGGCATCCCAACCGGCCAACTCTTGGCGGGCAATGGTTGCCATGGCGTCGAGCCAGGCCGGGTGGTCGTTGAGGCAGGGCGCTAAGTGGAACTGCTGGCCGCCTCCGTGGGCAAATTGCTCGGCTCCTTCGCGGCCAATCTCGTCGAGCGTTTCGAGGCAATCGGCGGTAAAGCCGGGGCAGATGGCGACTAAGCGGCGGACCCCCTGTCCCCCGAGGCGTTCTAGCACTTCCTCAGTATAAGGCTCTAGCCAAGGCTCTTTGCCGAAGCGCGACTGGAAGCCGCTGACCCACTCGTCGTCTGCGAGGCCAAGCGCTGTGGCTAGCTGGCGCG
>JAJEEZ010000615.1:0-3856 GCA_022820705.1 Candidatus Latescibacterota bacterium
GTCGGCGCGCCGTGCAACATCTGCGCTTCCCCCGATCCGTACGCATCGATCGGCAGGTTGGATCCTTCCACGGGCGACTTCGAGGTCGTGTCCCGAGGCGTGCGCAATACCGTCGGCTTCGACTGGCACCCAGAAACAGGAGAAATGTGGTTCACGGAAAACGGCAGAGACTGGATGGGCGACGATCTGCCGCCAGACGAACTGAACCGAGTAACCGCCGATGGGCAGCACTTCGGCTATCCCTACTGCCACGGCACCAACATCGCCGATCCAGCTTTCGGCGCTCAACGCGGCTGCGGCGAGTTCGTTCCGCCAGTCCAAGAACTCGGTCCGCACGTAGCAGCCCTCGGGATGCGCTTTTACACTGGCAACATGTTTCCGACGGAATACCGCAATCAGATCTTCATCGCCGAACACGGCTCTTGGAATCGCACTCGCAAGATCGGCTACCGTCTCACTCTAGTGCGTTTGGCCGCCGATGGAGCGGTCAGCTACGAGCCGTTCGCCGAAGGCTGGCTACAGGGAGAATCGAACTGGGGACGGCCGGTTGACGTCCTCGTGATGCCCGATGGTTCTCTGCTGGTCTCGGACGATCAGGCCGGTCTAATCTATCGGATCAGTTACTAGGCCGCGTGTACAACGCTTCAAACCGGTCCTTGGCCTCCCACCCCAAGAGCCGCTTGGCCTTATCGGGCCGGTACTTGTCGTGCGGCAGCCGTGCACAGATAAAGAAATTTTCGTACGGCGACGGCATCTCGGGTGCCCGGAGCCCATACAAGAACGCCTCTCCGGTATCCTCCCACGAGGTCGAGTATGGATGCACGCCCTGCCCATGTTCCTCGGGCAGGATTTCCCTCGGCCGAAAATCCGTATAGACAAAGGTGAGTACTTCCAGCCCTTCGCGCTCGGCAAACACGCGCGTAATGTATCCGCCGAGATACTTGCTCACTGCGTAGAGATCGTCGCCTGGATGCAGCGGGATGTCGGCTTCCACCTGAAAGTCGTTCCAATAGTCGGCGTTGTGGTTTAAGGAGGTGTGAAAAGGCCCTGTGTGGATCAGCCTTTTTATCCCGCAGGCCACGCAGGCTTTGGCCACGCTGTACGCGCCGACCATGTTGACTTGGAAGGCCAGTACGGGATGCGGCCGGACGACGGATACATTGATCGCCGCGTCCATGCCCTCGCAGGCAGCCAACACTTGCGCGTAGTTGGTAATATCAACAACCCGATTTTCGTGCGGCGGCCCCAACACCTCTGGGATCGGTGCTCGGGGATTTTGCGGCGGCGCGGACGCCACCTCAATCATCGGTCGGAGATCAGTCACCCGCAACGTGTAGTGATCTTTGAGCGCGGCAATCGCCGACGCGCCGACCGGGCCACCCGCCCCAAACAACACCACCTTGCCTTCATCCACCGTTGCCATGATACCCCATTAAGCGAAGCGCCCGCTCGACGCCACGTGCGCCAGCGACCAGTGGTGCCCTTCGCGCTCGGCGGTAAGGGCTTGGCGCACCGCTTCCACAGCATCGTCAGCCGTGGTCTCCGCATCCAATTCGCCGAGTCGCAAACAGCGCACTTCGATCTGTCCAATGCGAGCGATCTCGCGGCCAACTAATTCAGCCATAAGCGGCGCTAACGACCCGGCCTCGGCCCGTGGCAAAGCATTCCACTGTGGATCAATCAGATATTCTTCTGGGTAGTCGCGCAGCAAATCGAGATTGCTCAACAGCACCGCTTTGTCAATACCGACAGCACAAGCTGCCGTCAGCGCCACATAGGTACCCCGCGCCGCAGTATCGAGCACGGCCCCTTCGTCGTCGCCAGCCGGATCGCCTCCCGCCGCGTGGACGATGGCCTCCACACCTACCAGCGCCGGGTCTAATGCCTCGCGCTGAAACAAATCGACCTGCCGGTAGCCAGCTAGGTCGCTGGTCTCTTCTGCGCCGAACACCACCACCTCAAACTCCGCACCCAACTCAGCCGCTAGCAGCGCCCCCCAAGGACGATCCGCGCCGATTACCGCCACGCGCATAGCATCTCTTCTACCAAGAAAGCTTCTCCGACAGGTTGTGAAAAAAATAATTATCGTCGAGATATATCAGCCGCGCCGTGTGCTCCGCTTGACTGACGTACACTTCCTGCTCGGGATCTAGACTGCATATCTCGCGGCCATCGGCAATGAGCGCCATGTGGCTATCTACGGTCTCGGAACTGACGCGCAGCCGCACCCGTTTCTCGGCCGGTAGAATCAAAGTCCGCGATGTGAAGTTGTATTCGTTGATGCCGTCGAGTAACATGCAGCGCACTTCCGGCATAACCAGCGGCGCGCCCATCGACAGCAACAGCCCAGTGCTACCCGTCGGCGTACCGACGACCACGCCGTCGCCGCGAATGGTGCGAATTTTGGCGTCGTCAACGAATACATCCGTAGAGAGCATTTTGTGGTGCGCCCGCAAGGTCACCTCGTTGAAGACCAGACTCTCGCCGCAGGGATGGCGGCAAGAGAGCACCAAGCGCTCGCTGACGAAGTACTGGCCATCGACCAAGAGCTGGACGATGCGTGCCAAATCCGTGCGATCCCCAGCGGTCAAAAAGCCAACGGTGCCAAAATTGATCGCCAGCACCGGCCGCTGCGGGAACCGCGCAAAAGCGCGCAGCACCGTACCGTCGCCGCCAAGCGCAACGACCAAATCCAAGTCGCCCGGGTGCTCATCCCCCTCGATAAAGCACACGGCGATCCCGTGCGCGGCAAATAGGTCGCGCACCTCGGCGACTGGATAGTCCAAATCCTGGTCGCGGGGCAGGACCCCAACCTTTTTCAGTTCGAGTTGCACCGACGCCAACCTCGGAGGATTACTCGGCCCGCGCTTGTCTGCTGGCTTGGGCCTCGTAGGCCTTGATCAGCGCCTGGGTCCCCTCTTCGGCGCAACCAGCGCGCTCGACGATGTTGAAAAACTGGTGCGCGATGCTCACAGCCGGCAGAGCCAGCTTGACATCGTTGGCCGCCTGCAAGACCAACCGCAGATCCTTTTGCTGCAAATAGACCATAAAACCGGGATCAAAATCGCCAGCCGCAATACGCGGGCCCAAATTGCTCAACTGCCAAGAGCCAGCCGCCCCACCGCTAATCGCGTCGATGACCTTTTGCACGTCCAAGTCGGAGGTCGCCGCCAACATCAGGGCTTCGGCCATAGCCATGTTGTTGACCGACACCGCGATCTGGTTGCAGAGCTTAGTCGTCTGACCAGCGCCGTTGGAACCAATCAAATTGATGTTAGTGCCCATCGCCTCAAAGACCGGCAGGCACTGGTTAAAGACGGCCTAGTCGCCGCCGACCATGATCGACAGAGTGCCATTGATCGCACCCACATCCCCGCCGCTGACGGGCGCGTCGAGCATGGCCACGCCCCGCTCCTGCAAGGCCGCGGCTACTTCGCGAGTGACTTTGGGCGACACCGTGCTCATATCGATGACGACCGCGCCCTCTTTGGCCCCGTGAATCGCGCCATCCTCGCCCATCAGCACGGCCTCCATATCGGGCGTGTCCGTGACAATGCTGATGATGACATCCGCACCCGTCGCCGCCTCTTTGGGCGAACCGACGCGCACGCCGCCAGCCGTGACGACCTCGTCAACGCGCGGCCGGTCGCTGCGGTTATAGACCCTAAGTTGATAACCGGCTTTGAGCAGGTTCTTGGCCATGGGCGCGCCCATGATCCCCAAGCCGATAAAGCCGATTTGCGTTTGTCCCGGTGCTGCTGACATGATTCCTCTCCAATCTAAAACGTGAAAAAGCGATGTCTGTTGTCTTCGATCTCGGCCGTGTCGTACAGGTGTGCAAACCAGTTCTGCACGG
>JAJEEZ010000638.1:0-12526 GCA_022820705.1 Candidatus Latescibacterota bacterium
TTCTCGATACTCACACCCAAATTTCAGCGATTATCGGCGATTTTGGCAGCGGCCTCGACCACCCCGAGTGCATTGCTTGGGGCTGCGATGGCTATGCCTATGCCGGCGGCGAAGCGGGTCAGATCTACCGCATTGACTTGGCCCGGCGCGAGTTCGAAGATTTCGCCCAAGTTGACGGCTTTGTCGGCGGCATCTGTCAGGATGCTCAGCATCGTTTGTACGTTTGCAACGGCGACGTCAAGCGCGTTGAGCCGGATGGCGCGGTTAGCACGTATTGCGAGCGCGCGGGCGAGGTGCCGCTGACTGTGGCCAACTACCCGGTCTTTGACGCGGCTGGCAATCTGTATGTGTCCAATTCCGGGGGCTGGCACCAAAACGATGGTTGGATTTGCAAGATTGCCCCGGGGGGCCAAGGCGAGGTTTGGAGCCGCGCTTTGGCAGACTTTCCCAATGGCACGGCGCTGGATGCGGCGGGCGAATACCTCTACGTGGCCATGAGCATCAATCCCCGCGTGGCTCGCATCAAAATCGAAGCCGACGGCCGCGCCGGTGCCGCCGAGACCGTATTCGAACTCCCGCAGACTGTTCCCGATGGTCTTGCTTTCGACGACGAAGGTACTCTGTACTGCTCCTGCTATCGCCCGGACCGCATCTACCAGTATGCCGACGGCCGACTCGACGTTTTGGCCGATGATTACGAAGGAACTGCCATGGCGGCTCCGACCAATATCGCCTTCTGCGGCCCGGATCGGTCGCTCTTTCTCAGTGCCAACTTGGGGCGTTGGCACATCGCGCAATACGATTTGGGCAAGACGGGGATGCCGTTGAACTATCCAGACATTCCCTAGGTGGCGATCACGACCTGCGCGGGATTGATGGCTTGGTACTGGGCTTTGTGCGCGGTGATTTCAAATGCCTCCGGCACCTTGTCGATTCCCTCTAATACGTGCCGGATGGTGGGTTTCATGCTGATGCGCCCCGAGGCTACCAGCCGCACTGTGTACTCCAGATGGGCCTGCGAGCTGATGTCTGGAAAGAGATAGCGCAGGCTGCGCTCCCGCATCAGGTCCACATCCAGTTCTAGGGGTCCGCCAAACCAGGAGACGCCCACTAGCTTGCCGCCGGAACGCACCGCGCGCATGGCCTGTTTGAGTGCCCGGTCGCCAGCTAGTCCCAGCTTGACGCTGCCGCCGGCGCACTCGAATACCACGTCGGCACCCTCTCCGCCGGTCAGGTCGTGGATTGCTTCAACTGGATCGTCCTCGCTGGCGTTGATGGCGTGATCGGCCCCTAGCGCGAGCGAGATATCGCACGCCTCGGGCCGCACATCCACGGTGATGAGCTGGCCCGCGCCGCAGGCGCGTGCGGCCTGCATACTCTCGATGCCCATGCTGCCTTGGCCAAAGACGGCGACGGAATCGCCCGGCCGGATCTGCGCGGTCTCGACTCCGGCGATGCTGTCGCTCAGCGATTGCAGGGTAGCGGCCTCGCTGTCGGAGATGCGGTCATCGACCTTGACCAGCGCGATGGCCGGGAGCAGGGCGCGCTCGGCAAAGCAGCCGGGCAGTTGGAAGCCGATGATTGGGCCGCGGCGGCAGTCGTCGCTGCGCTGGGAGTGGCACATAGGGCAGTCGCCGCAGGGCAGCTTGGCGCGGGCTGCTATGCGGTCGCCGGGTGCGTAGCCGGTGACGGCTGAGCCGACTTCTACGATCCGGGCGCAAAATTCGTGGCCGAAGAGTTGGAGCGGCGCGTCTGTCTCCAGCCGGCTTTTGACATTGTCGTAGGCTAGGGTTGGAATTCCAAAGGCGAGCTGGGCTTCGGTGGCGCTGGGTTGGACTACCAGCGGCTCGACTAGCACGTGGTCGGGTGGGCAGGGTGCGAGTTCGATGTCATCGAGTCGCATGTCGCCGAAGGCATAGAAACGCCAAGCTTTCACAGGTGTTCTCCTTTTTTTGGTTGGCTGCCAAACTAAGCTATCTCGCGTTTTGCGAGGCCCATAGCAGGGTGGGCGCTAGCTGGCTCGATTGAGTAGCCAGCCGCGAATGAATCGGATTTGACTGCGATCATTCTTGCAGATATCGAGGAAGTGAACGCCCTGTAAGGAGCGGTACGCAATCGGTAGGACTTCTTGCATGTCCTCGCCGAGATTGCCCAGAGCCTCGATGGCTCGCCGGGTGGCTGGGCCGATAAGGCCATCCTCGTCGATGACGCCCCCCAGTTCCTCTTGGCAAAAGACATTCCCAAGGATCTGGATGATCTTGGTAGATGATCCAGCGCCGGCATTGATGGTAAAGTCAAAGTGGCGCTCCTTGATGCTTTCGGGCAAGGTTTCGCAACCGTGCTTGTCCCAAAACTCGCGCCGGTAAAAGTCCTTCACGTCGGGGCGTAGCTCGTCCATCGCCTCATTGGGGTTGCGACCTTCGTCCAGCAGGGCGTCGATCTTCTCCCAAAGGGGCTCGTCGGGGAACCACCGGCGCGAAATGCCCATAAAGGTCATGCCGCCCCGGTCGGCAGGGTCATCCACGAAGCCGCCTTCGTGGTCCAGCACTTTGGCTACTGCTTGTTCAAAGCCCATGATTCCTCAGAGAAGATGAAGGTTTGCGTGCGGCAAGTCTGAATGGTACTATATCCGCACTCTTTGTCAAAATCCACAGGAGATCGGGTAATGGCCGAAATGCTCTACTTCACCTACGGGTCCAACTTGCTCCAGAGCCAGATGCAGGCCCGCTGCCCAGGTGCCCGCGTCCACTCTGTGGTGCGCTTGGAAGGCTATGAGCTGTGCTTCCCGATGATCTCCTTTACGCGCAGCGGCATGGGCGTGGCCAGCATCCGGCCCAACGAAGACGCGTACGTCGAAGGCGTTGTCTATGCAATGACCGAGGACGACTTCAGACGCCTCGACCACTACGAAAGCGAGGGCACCAAGTACCGGCGGGAGGAAATAACCATACCCGGACTTGGCAAAGTTTGGACGTATCTCTCCCGCCTCGACGCCGGACATCACTACCCGCCTTCGGAGGAATACCTCAACGCCGTCATCCAGGGGGCGATTGAGCACGGACTTTCCGACGAGTACATTGCTATCTTACACGCTTTTTGGGACAAAGAAGAGGAGTGAGTTAATGGCCCAGCAAACCATGGTTAACCTCGAACCTTTCGTCGATTCCACCCCCCTGCTCGACGCGCCCGACGCCTTGCGCGAGCGCGCTGCTGAGCAGGGCTATTTGTTCTTCCGCTCGCTGCTGGATTCAGAGTCGGTGCTCGACCTGCGCCGCCAGATCCTCGAAGTTTGTCAGCAGCACGGCTGGCTCGACGACGACGCGCCTTTGATGGACGGCATCGCGCGCGATGGGGAGCTTTTCATCGAAGGGAACGCGCCCGAGTGGATCGCCTTTTACATCGATGTCCAGCGGTTGCGCGCCTTCAACGCCTTGGCGCTGCATCCGGCAATCATGGCGATGTTCGCCACGCTCTTTGGCGAAGATGCCCTGCCCCACAGCCGCAATATCTGCCGAGTAATTTTTCCCAACGCTTTAACTCATACTACCCCGCCGCACCAGGACAATTTCTACATCGGCGGCACTGACGAGACGTGGACCGCGTGGATTCCGGCTGGCGACTGTCCGGCTGCGCTGGGCAGTTTGGCGGTAGCGCCGGGCAGCCACAAGCTGGGCAAGCTAGACGTGCATCAGGCGACCGGCGCGGGCGGCCACGCCGTCGAGTTGCCCGAAGACACGCTGTGGGCAGGTGGAGACTTTGTCGCTGGCGATGTGCTGATATGCCACAGCCTCACCGCGCATCAGGGCCAAGACAACCAAAGCGGCGACCGCCTGCGCATCTCGCTCGACTATCGCTACCAGCCCATGAGCCACCCGGTGCGCGAAGACTCGCTGGAGCCGCACATGCACTTTACGGATTGGGAAGACCTTTACGCCAAGTGGGACGCGGACGACCCGCTCAAGTACTACTGGCGCGCGTGGGATTTGCAGATCAACCCCCGCATTCGGTAGTATGGCTACACCGCTGCTTTTGCTTGGTTGTCGATGCCGACTGCGTCTGCCACCCCGGCAAATCCATCGCGCTCCAACAGGTGTGCCAACCCCGCGTTGATTTGCCGCACTACTCCCGGCCCCCTGAAAACCAGCGCTGAGTATAGCTGCACCAGCGAAGCCCCGAGGCGAATTTTGCGGTATGCGTCGCGGGCCGATGAAATCCCTCCCACGCCGATGATCGCGTGCCGTTGGCGGTCGATGCGCCCGTACCAGAAGCGCACGGTTTCGTCGATCAGGGCCTGAACGGGCCGGCCGCACAAGGTTCCGGGTAGCGGACCTACAAGATGGGCCGGCGATTTGAGCGGATAGTTCGTTCCCGGCGGTAGGTTGAAGATGAAGCCTTTGACGAAGGCAAACGGATCGACCGCTTCCAGCATCCAGTCCAGCCGCGCTGGGTCGGTGTGCGCCGTGAGCTTGAGAAAGATGGGGGGCAGGTCGTCGATGGCCGCGCATTCCCGCAGCAAGTCGCGCAAGTGTTCCCCGCTGGTGAATGGGCTGACGCCGCCGGTCGTGTTCGGGCAATTGAGGTTGAACGCGATGTAGGAGGCCTGTCCGACAAAGGGGACTAGGGCCGCGGCTAGTTCTGCTACGACTGCATCTGGCTCAATGGCCCGTCCGGTATTGGTTTCGACGAGGTTGATCCCCAAGGGCACGGCGATTGGCCGCTGGGATACGCGGTCCGCTACGACCGCAGCTCCGTCATTGGGCACCCCATAGTTGACCACAATGGCCTCGTCCAACGGCAGGCGGAACAAGCGCGGTCGCGGATTTCCAGCCGAAGGATGCGCCGATACCGACCCCACCTCCACGAACCCAAAGCCCATGGCCGCCAGCGCTTGGATCACTCGGCCGTTTTTGTCGAACCCCGCGGCCATGCCCAGCGGATTGGCAAAGTGCAAGCCGCCCACTTGGGTAGAAAGCCGCGCGTCCGCAAAGGCAAAGAGACTGGCAAGCAGATGGCGACCAAATGCGGAAGAACCGACTCGCTCGGCAAGCGCGAGGGTTTGCTCGTGGATGCGCTCTGGGTCGCAGCGGAACAGGAGGGGGCGGACGAAGCGTTGGTATGCGTTCATGTTATAATCAGGATACGCATTTGTAGGGGCAGCTCGCAAACGCCATCGGTGTCAACGAATTCGTTTCCTAGTGCATCCGTAGGGACGCCCCTACATGCGCTTCGACAAGCTCAGCGCACACTGAACCTAGCGCACACTGAGCTTGTCGAAGTGTGCCATGCTTGCAACCGCCTGTCTATGTCAACGCAACTTAACCTCTCTCATAGGAGTTACCTCATGCCGCTCGAATTGATTGCCGACCGCCCCGGCCACGCGGTCCTCAGTTCATACCAAGAACCGCCCTTAGCCCCGGACGAAATCCGCGTCCAAAGCCTCTTTAGCTCGGTCAAGCACGGCACGGAACTGCGCGGTTTCCGCGCCGACACGCCCGATGCCTCTGACCGCTGGGACGGCGAATTGCGCCTGCACCGACGCGGCGAATCCGCGTCCGGTGGCTTCCCCCGCCGCCTCGGCAACATGTGCTTGGGCGCGGTCGTCGAAGTGGGTGCTGAGGTGACAACGCTGCGAGAAGGCGACCGGGTTTTCGCGCATTTGCCTATCCGCGAAACGCACACTATAGCGGCAGCGCGCGTGCAAAAGGCCCCGGACGGAATCTCGCCACAAGCCATCATGTATTGGGACCCGGCCGACTTTGCCGTCGGCGCGGTGCGCGATGGCGCAGTGCGCTTGGGGGATCGCGTCGCCGTGTTTGGACTCGGTGCTATTGGGCTGATGGTCGCGCAGGCTGCGCGGCTGTGCGGGGCGCGTTGGGTGGCGGTCGTTGATCCCATTGAGCGGCGACGCGCCGCAGCCCTGCGCCACGACGCCGACTTGGCGTTGGACCCGGTGGCCATGGACGCTGGCTTGGAGATCAAGCAGCACACCGACAAAATCGGCGCGGACATCGCCTTTGAAACGAGCGGTTCCTATCGCGCGTTTGAAGACGCCATGCGCGCTACCTGCTACGCCGGCACCTTGGTCTCGACCGCGTATTACCACGGCGAGCAGGGCTTGCGCTTGGCTGGCGAGTGGCACCGCAACCGCATTCAAGTCATCTCCAGCCGCGCCAACAGCGAGCCATTGCCGCAGGCGAGTTGGGATTTCGTCCGCATCCGCGCGGAGTCGCTGGCCCTGTTGGTCGCAGGTCGTTTGCAAGCCGACGATCTGATTGATCCGATCGCGCCCTTTGCCGCGGCCGCTGACGCCTACATGGAGATCAATCAGCACCCCGAGCGTTCGATCAAGCTCGGCATCGACCACGAGCTGGCCTAGCTAGCCGATGTTAATCAGCCGGTTGCCCGTCATGCCGGTGAAGGTGTCGATGATGAGCCACAACCCGGCTGAGCCAAATGCGCCCAGCACCAGCCCTAAAAAGAACGGGCGTAAGCGCGTGTAGAGCCGGGGACCGCCGTATTTGAGAATGAGCGCCTTGAGCAGCCAAGCGAAGAAGACCGACGGCCAGATTAGCTGCACGGGATGCGGCAGCCCAATGGCTAAGCCGATGGGATGAATGGGAAAGCCGACGAAGCGGTTTTTGATAAAGGTCAACAGACCCATCAAGAACGCGCCGAGGCCGGCAAAGGACAAATGCCAGCCGTAGGTGGGCTGCATGTTGTTGAGGTTGTTGGTAATCCAGTTGCCAGTATAGGTCGTCATATAGCCGAATTGCCAACTGCTCAGGTTGATGCCCCCATAGGTGTACGCAAGATAGATGACTGCGGTGATTGAGCCGGCGAGGGTGACGACGATGGCCGCGGCAATGGCCCAGAACACGCGCCGATACTCTAGGCGCGTCACTTCCGCTAGTTTGAGGCCCGTGGCGGCTGAGGCCATGACGAAGGTGCGGATGTCGGCAGACCACGGGAAGTTGAGCGCCAGCGCCGTCAGGCCCGGGGCACCCACTGACGACGACCCGAGCGTGTTGACGGTGAACACGGCCGGAGCCACTGGCGCGCGGCAATAGGCCAACCCGGCCTGCGAGATGATGCGGGCTAAGCCGACGAAGATCACGAGGGCCGATAGCTGAAAGACAAAGGCGGTCGGCAGGTTCATGTTGGTAGCGTAGAGCGCGAACAGGCCGAGAGAAAAGCTCGCGATAAAGCCAAAGACCGCGACGCGGTACGGGAGCAATTCTCCGCTGTCGTCGATGGAGTCGTCGCCGCGCAGGGCCTTGCGCCAGACTTGGCGCAAGTGCTGCCGCCCGCTCCACAGGCTGGACAGCACTAAAAAGAACAACGCGCCGAGGGCAATGTGGGCGATGCTGGGCGGGGAGGGCGAAGAATAGGGTTGCTCCGGGCCGATGTTCCACCCCGTCATGCGGCACAAGCCGATGGCCAACATATTGAGCAGGGCAAAGACCCATATGCCCATGGAGATGTCGAGGTTGAGCAAGTAGGAGAGGCCGACGACCTCGAAGTGCGGGCGAAAGTTGACCCAGATGGAGTTGCGCAAAAAGGGCACCCAGAGGTTGAGGTCAATCGAGGGGACGAAGTTGAAATAGCGGTGCAGGGCGTTGATGGAGCTGATGAGCGCGGGAATGGCAAAGCCGATCCAAGTCAGGTAATTGCGGTAAAAAGGCGCGATGGCTTGGTCCTTGGCGCGGGTGCTCATTTCTATGGGCAAGGTGGCCAGCGGGAAGTTGAGCCGCTCGCGCTCGACCCACTGCTTGCGCAGCACGACGAGCACGCACAGCGTAGTGAAGTACATGTTGACGACAAACAGGCTCCACGCCATCAGCGGCGTCGCCCAAGCCCCCCAAGGGATGCGTTCGCCTTGGGCATTACCTTCGAACAGTTTTTGGATGGCCGCGCTGTCTTCCGGCACGAAGAGTTGTGATATATAAGGCTGGATGGTATTGGCCCAGTCGTTTTCCGGGGTGGCGTAGTAAAAGAACCCGCCGAGGAGCGGGATTAGGTTCATGGTCAGGCCCCAAGAGGGGATGGCGGCCCCCACGATCATCATGATGTACACGGTGGCTAGCTCGCCGGTGTGTAGGCTGGTGCCGGTGAGCAATTTGGCGAGCGGATTGATGAGCAAGGTGACGAGAAAAAACAAGAACAGGGCCGCGCCGGTCGAGTAATCGGCGGCCATGGGCGAGCTGCGCATCACCAAGACGCTAAAAGGCTCGCCCACGGCGATGGCGAGACAGCCGATGGCCCCGATGGCAATGGCGCGGAGGGAGACGCGGCGCGGAGGTGAAGCGATCAATCGCGCACCACCGCTAGCGTGCGCTTAGCCGCGGTGCCGTCGGCTTCGAGGAGCAGGTGATAGATGCCGCTGGCTACGAGATTGCCGGCGGCATTGCGGCCGTCCCACAGCACGGCGTGGTCTGCTCGCGCCGCGCGTTCGCCTAAGTCCTGCTCCCAGACGAGCGTGCCGTTGGCGGCAAAGAGCGCGAGGCGGGTTTTCCTACTGGGGAAGGCTAGGTCGAACGCCAGCCGAGTGTGCGGGTGTTGGTTGGGACGGAACGGGTTGGGGTAGTTGGGTTTGAGCAGGGTGGCGAGAGCGGTAGGCCGTTCGGGGTCGGTCAGACTTGGATCAAATTGCGCGGTAAACAGGTGCTGGTAGGCCAAGCCGGTGCGCTCGGCCGAGGTGGCGACGAGGACGATTTCGTCGAACTGGTCCCAACCCGTGATGCGGACCGTCGGCTCGGAAACGAGTTGCGCGGAGGTGGTGTCGGGACCGACTAAGAGCAAGTGGCGACGCCATGCCCCTTGGTTGGCGTCAAAGAACAGATCGATCCCGCCCGCGCGCAGTTGCGGCTCCAGACGCAGATAGACGCTGCCGGTGGCATCGACTAGGCTGGTGTCGCGGACGACTGCTTCGGCGTCAACGGCGATGTCGCGGGTGGGGACGGTGGGGTATAAGTTTCCCTCGGCATAGTATGGGTCGCGGTAGCGGTTGTTGGTGAAATAGTTCCACACGGCAAATTCGCCCATGACGACACCTAGTCCTCCCGGCTCGACTTGGCGGATGACGCGGTCGAAATGATCGAGATTGACGCTCTTGCGCTGGCCTACTTCTTCCCAGATCAAGCGATTGAGCTCGCGGCTGTAGCGCTGATCGAGGAAGTGAGAGAAGATCGCACTGCCATAAGTGTGGAGGCTTTGATAAGGGCCGGAGTTGAGGGCGCGTTGGGGTTGGCTGAGGAAGTAGGTCAAGTACTGGAGGTAATCGTCAATCTGCGGATAGGCCACTTCCTCCATCCACGTCGAGGTTGACTCCTGCCACCAACTGCCATCGAATGTCGCGTAGTAGCCAAACTGGATGGCGTGGTGGAACTCATGGGCGAGAGTCACGCGCAGGGCGTCCAGTCCACGGGTTTGCTTGTAGCCTGGGTCAGTGAAGTTGTTGTCGATTTCGAGATGGCTGTAGGTGGTTGCACCGGATGTCCCTGGATAGGCGAATCCGTAAAAACTCCTGCCGACCCCTAGCTCGACAATATAAACGTCGTATTCGTCGCCACCGCCTAGGCCATTGTCCGAAAGAGGCGGATTGTAGCCGAGTTGCTCGATTTCGAGCACCCAAGTGCTGTCGAGCACGGCGAGAGCGAGGTCGATGTAGTCCGGGATGTTGTTGGCGTCGTCGTCTCTAGGAGAAACCGCGTTGACTCCTTCGGTATCGTAGTGGACGCGAAAGTGTCCCGATGGCGAGAGGAGATTGTGCTGGGCGTCTGGTCGGTCTTTCACCAGCTTGCCCAAGCGCGCTTGGAAGTCGGCGCTCAGGTTGGGAGCCGCGCTCATGGCTTGGACTAGGTGCGGGGTCCCGCAAACCGCTAGTCCGCCAGATTCTCGGTAGATGGCTGGCAGTTGGTCGGGCGCGCGCACGCTGAGGACTTGGTAGATCAGGGCTGTCTCTAAGTCGAGTTCGCCGGCTTCATAGGCCGCTTCGATCCGAGTTTTGGCTTGAATGGGTAAGGCGAAGAGGAGGAGGACGGCGAGGATTTTAGCGGTCATAAAGTCTCAAGGCTGTGATGAATGGTGGCCTAAAAAATAATGGCGCAACGGGCTGAGGCCAAATTGCTTGGCCGTGCAGCCTGACCATTGCTCGGCTGCGGCTAAGTAAATACCTTTGCCCGGCGAAATGGCCGATCTTCACTTCTGAGTATTGTCGAAAACTCTAAGGGAGTATTGAAAGTGAGTCAGGAAGCACTAATGATCATCGGGTTCGTGCTCGGCTCGTTCGGGTTCGTGCTCGGCTCGTATTCGATCGTCGGCAACGATGCGATTCAGACTTTGGGGACCTTTCTCAGTTCCAATTCCCACCGTCCGTGGTGGGTGCTCTGGCTCTTTGCCGGCGGCATCATAACGGTGGTCCTCGTGTATGGGTGGGTGGCACATAGTGGGGATGTTTCCTATGGCAGGCTGGAGGCGATCCCGGTGCCGGACCACTTTAGCTGGGTTTACTGTGTCCCTCCCTTCGTCCTGCTCTTGCTGACCCGCTGGGGTGTCCCGGTCAGCACCACCTTCCTGACCCTGACGATCTTCGCGCCGAAGGCGCTGGAGAGTATGTTGCTCAAGTCGTTGCTGGGGTATGCGACAGCCTTCGTGGTCGCCATCGTCGTGTACAAGTTGGTCACCCGGAGTCTCGAGTCTCGTTTCAACCGGACGGAAGGGCTAATGAGTCCTTGGTGGGTTGTGGCCCAGTGGTGTTCGACCGGTTTCCTCTGGAGCCAGTGGCTGATACAGGACTTGGCCAATATCTATGTTTTCCTGCCGCGAGACCCGGTCAGTCGGACGCCAGACCTAGCTGTTGGATGGTTCATAGTCAGCATCGCCGTTATACTGGGCTTGCTCGCCTTCATCTTTTACAACCACGGTGGTTCCATCCAGAAGGTAGTGCTGACGAAGACGAACACTACCGACATCCGCTCGGCGACGTTTGTGGACTTGATCTACGGGATCGTGCTGTTTGTGTTCAAGGAACTCAGCCACATCCCGATGAGCACGACTTGGGTATTCGTCGGTCTGCTAGCTGGACGCGAGATCGCCATCGCTTGGAACGAGAAGCACCGCAGCCGTCAGGAAGTGTCTCGGCTGGTGCTTTCCGATTTGGCGAAGATTCTCGCCGGTCTCCTCGTCAGCGTCGCTCTCGCCTTACTGCTGCCCAAGCTGATGTAGCCTTGCTGCTGTGCAACCCGTCACGCACTAGGTGCTGTGGGTTTAGCTGCTCTTATGACTGTGACCGGTACGACGCGCCACAGGCAGGTCGCGGCAAAACCGGCATCGGTCAGCGCGGCGAGTTCGTCTTCCATTGGAAAATAAGTGTCTTCGTCGGACCATTCCGCGAAATGGCTATAGGCGCGTTCCTCGGCGATGCCGCAGGAGACGAGGTGGGCTGCCCAAGTCGCGTATTCGGCTTGGCGAGTGGATGGGTCGGCGGGCATGGTTGCATCTGCGTTGACGAACACGCCGCCTGGGGGCAACGCGGCGTGAATCGCGCTGAAGATCGTCTGTTTTTCGGCTAGGGTGGGAACGTGGTGCAGCGCGAGGGAGGCGACCGCCGCGTCGCAGGCGGGTAGTGGGCCTTGGAACGCTCGCGCGGTGTACTGCACTCTGGAGGCAAAGGGCGCGAGCCGCTCGCGGGCTTGGTCGAGCATCTCGGCGTCGGCGTCGATTAGTTCGACCGTGGCTCCCTTGCATCGCTGCAATATGGCTTGCGCCAACGCGCCGGTGCCAGCGCCGAGGTCGATTACTTTTTTGGGCTTGGTTTCGGCAATGGCATCTGCGGCTCGCGCCAGCATTTCTTCGTACGCGGGAATGAAGGCGCGGATGGTCTTGTCGTACGCTTCGATTTCAAGGCGCAGATGGCGTCGGACGGAGTGGCTCATCGGTTTTATAGTGGACTTTTATGGGGTGACCTTCGTTGCGGGGTAGTCTGATTTGGGTATCTTAAAAACAATCATCCCCAGCCGGAAGGCCGTGAGACGATCAGAAGACACGCCGGGTGAAAAGCCTCAGGTCGAAGAGATTTTAGTGAAAAGGGAGATTTAGTCATGCAAGCTGTGCAAGAACTTCAATCAGCCGTTTCCCAACTTTCGGCGGATGAACTTTCCCGTTTCAGGGAATGGTTTGATGAATTCGATGCCGAAGTTTGGGATCGACAGTTTGAGAAAGATGTGAAATCAGGAAGGTTAGATCAACTTGCTGAGCAAGCAATTGTAGACTTTCGGGCAGGGAACTGCAAAGAATTGTGAATCACTTTGCAGTTCCTTCGTTTTGGGAGTGTTATCGAAAACTCCCGCGAAATATTCAGAAACTGGCAGATGAAAATTTCAAATTGATGAAACGGGATTCGAGACATCCATCCTTACATTTGAAGAAGGTCGAAAGGTATTGGTCTGCAAGAGTGGGGATCAAATACCGGACTGTCGCCGTGGAGGTTGAGAAAGGCTTGGTTTGGTTCTGGATTGGAACACACGCA
>JAJEEZ010000357.1:0-4927 GCA_022820705.1 Candidatus Latescibacterota bacterium
AACGCGGGCCTCCACCAACATCAGCGGCACCTCTGGGCACGGATCCGGCTTGTGGACAGTGACGCTGTACCCCTTGGCCGGCTGCACTGGCAGGGACAGGCCCAACTCGCGGCCCACGCCCGGCGACCACGCCCCACTGCACAGCACGACTTCGTCCGCGACAAAATCCCCGCGCGTCGTCTCGACCACTTGCAGCCGACGCCCTTGTTTGCCAAACCCCAACACCTCGGTTTTCTCGTTGAGCTGCACTCCGCGCTCGACGCAGCGCGCAGCCAAGGCTCGCACGAGACGCGCCGGGTCCAAGTGGGCGTCCTGCGCGTAAAACGCTCCACCTACGCAGTCCAATTCCACGGTGGTGGCACGCTCCTGCGCCTGTTGAGCATCGACCATTTCCACCTCTATCCCTATCTCCTGCATCAGCTCGGCCTCTTCGTGGACGCTTTCCATCCCCTGCTCGGTCTTGCACAGCAGGAGTCGGCCCTCGTGCCCAAAGGCAAAATCCAATTCCGCAGCCAGCGCCTCATAGAGCCTAAAGCTCTCCAAGTGCATATCGCGCAACAGGGGCATGGCCTGCCGCACCCGCCGCATGGTGCTGGCCTTGCGGAATTGCCACAGCCAAGCCATAAGGTCGCGGTCCCAGCGCCATTTGATGTAGAAGGGGCTGTCCGGGTCGAACATCCAGCGCAAGCCTTGGGCGATGACCCCCGGCTCGGCCAGCGGCACGCTGTGGCTGGGGACGATCAGCCCAGCGTTGCCATACGAACTCCCCGCGCAGACCTCGTCCTTTTCGACCACAGTAACCTCGCGGCCTTGCTCCTGGAGAAAGTGCGCCGCGCAGATACCGACGACTCCCCCGCCGATGACCAGCACATCTACCTGTTGCGTCATAGCCAAGCCTCGCGTTTGTCCGACCGGTTGTGTTTCACCCTGCGTATTCAGGGACATTATACGCTGAAAATCTGCGTTGAGCCACCAACAGAAAGGAACTATCCATGCTAGACCGCGCCGCATCATCCACCGGTGCACCCCACGCGGACTGCTCGACGACACCCCAGCCGCAGCCTAGAGCCGGTAGTCGAGGAATCGCCGCTCAATCACTAGTAGCGACCGCCGTTTTCCATTTTGTCATCTCTTCCTTGATAAAGTAGCCCACGAGATCGCTGTACATCTTCTCAATCGCGTCTGGACTGAGGCCTTCCGCCGCCGCCCAGAGTCTTCGTTGCTCTAGCATGGATTTTAGTCGTTGTGGAGCCTTCACGCTCTCCGCACTCGTTTTGAATTGTGCTGCTGCTTGCACGTATTGAAACCGTTGACCTAGCAGCGCAATAACCTCTCTATCGATTCGATCAATCTCCACACGTATATCTCCCATATCCGCACACTTATCCGGCGTCTTCATTCATTCCACTCCTCGCGTTTGTCCGGCACCTTGACGCCGGTTGTGTTTCGCTCTACGTATTTCAGGGACACCATTGTACGCCGAAAATCTACGTTGAGCCACCAACAGAAAGGAACTATTCATGCTAGATCGCGCCGTGCGCATCGGAATGATCGGCTGCGGCACCCAAGCCAACGTCCACTTTACCGGCATCAAAGCACTCGGCGGCGACCAAGCGACGGTTGCCGCGGTCTGCGACCTCGACGACGAGCGCCTCGCCGCGGCCTGCCAGCTCTGGCCTGCAGCCCGCGCGGCCAAAGACTACCTGGACATGCTCGCGCCCGGCAACCTCGACTTGGTCATCGTCGCCACCATGCC
This sequence comes from Candidatus Latescibacterota bacterium, assembly GCA_022820705.1. Classification (GTDB taxonomy): domain Bacteria; phylum Latescibacterota; class UBA2968; order UBA8231; family UBA8231. The sequence continues at coordinate 1,757 of JAJEEZ010000357.1, forward strand.
CAACACGCACGAGGCCATGTCCTTGGCCAGCCTCGACGCCGGGGCCTGCGTGCTGTGCGAAAAGCCCTTTATGATGAATGCCGCCCAAGCCGAAGCCGTCCTCGCCAAAGCTGCGGAGACCGGGCTACAAGTCCAGCTCGGCACCAACATGCGCTATATGCCGAGTTCGCGGTATTTGCACGACCTAGTCCAAGGCGGCACCATCGGCGAGCCAGTATTCGCCAAGGCGTGGGGCTGCCACGACGTCCCGCCGGTTTGGGGGCCGCACTACCACCTTGCCACCTCCGGCGGCGGAGTCCTCGCCTCGACCCTGGTCCACACGCTCGACTTGGCAATGTGGGTCGGCGGCTCGCCCAATCCGCTCACTGTCAGCGCGGCCACCCGACGCCTCTTCCCCGGCAAGCGCGGCCCCAAGGTCGAGGCCGCCATCCGCGCGCGCTACGACGCCGAAGACCTCATCAGCGCCTTCGTGCGCTTTGACAACGGCACCTTTTACTCCTTGGAGGGCAATTGGTGCAGCGAGAAGACCAACTTCCACAGCTTTGAGCTGACCACCACCCGCGCCACCATCACCGGCGAGCCTTTTGCGGTCAAGGTAGATGTCGCAGGCGAGATTGTCGATCAGACGCCCCAACTCGACGGCGACGACTGGTCCCAAAGCGTCCACACCCAAGACGCCACCCTCATCGCCCAACTCCGCGCTGGCGAGCCTTGGGATATGCAGGACGCCCGCCAGCTACTCAACCTGCAAAAGGTCGTCGATGCCTGTTACGAGTCGGCGCGTACCGGTCGAGAGGTCGCATTATAACCAACACGATGGCAATGAGTTACGACAAATAATTGCCGCCATCTACAAATAATTTCCACGTCCCAGCATCGGCAGGATGCAGTCTGGCGAGATAGACGCCGTTAGGATATACTTGTCTAGGCTTGCACGGCGGTCCCGTGCGTGGCGTGCGCAACCAATTTGGAAGGCTCTATATGTCCAGTCTTATTGTCAACGGAGGCAAACCCCTCTCCGGTGTGATTGTCCCATCGGGCAACAAAAACGCAGCGTTGCCCATTCTCTGCGCCACCTTGCTCACCGACGAGCCGGTGACTCTGCACAATGTCCCCAACATCACTGACATCCAGAAATTGGTCGCCTTTTTCCAAGCCCTTGGTTCCCGTATTGACTGGGACCGCTCGGCCAATACCCTGCGGGTCGATAACTCCGGCTTTGCCGATGAATTGGGCGATGCAGAGCTGACCCAAGGAATGCGCTCCTCCGTACTCCTGCTGCCCCCCTTGCTCCAGCGCCTCCAGCACCTCCCCTTGCCCATCGACACCAAGGGCTGCACCCTAGGCGTGCGCGAGATTGACCCTCATCTAGAGATCATGGCCCGGCTGGGTGCCCAGACCATCTCCGGCGATCCTCCCGTCCTATCGCTGGACAGGTCCTTTGTGGGGACGAGCTATTGGGCAGACTATATGTCGGTGACCACCACTGAGAATTTTGTCATGGCCGCAGTCCTAGCGGCGGGCTCCTCTACCCTGATCAACGCAGCCAGCGAGCCCCACGTGCAGGATTTGTGCCACTTTCTCAACAGCATGGGGGCCAGCATTGATGGCATCGGCTCCAGTGTCCTACGTATCAAGGGGGTCGAATGCTTGGGGGGCACCGAAGCGACTATCTCTTCTGATCATCACGAAGCCACCACCTTCCTAGCCCTAGGTGCCATAACCGGCGGTCAAGTCCGCGTCGAGAAGACGCTCCCCCACCACTTTGACCTCATCGATCGGGTTTTTGCCAAACTGGGCGTAGAAGTACACCGCGAGGACAATGCTGCGATGGTGCATCAGACCCGCCCCCTCCAAGTACAGGAACCCTTTACGTCGAATATCCTACCCAAAATAGAAGCGGCACCCTGGCCTTATTTTCCCGTTGACTTGCTGCCGCCCATGGTGGCTTTGGCTGTGCGTGCCAAAGGCGTAATGCACTTTTGGAACAAAGTGTACGAGGGCGGTTTTACCTGGATCCCCGAACTGGTCAAATTCGGGGCCCACATCGTAGTCAGCGACCCCCACCGCATCATCGTCTTCGGCGATAAACCGCTGCGCCCTTCTGTAGTGGACGCCCCCTATATCATCCGGGCGGCCGTGGCCCTGTACATGACTGCGGCCACTATACCGGGCCAAAGCGTGGTACAAAACGCCGAGTCCATCCGCCGCGCTCATCCCCATTTCGTCGAAAACTTGAACAAGTTGGGAGCTGATGTCGAGTGGGATGATTGATCTGTTCAGGAGTCTTTCGTGAATTCCGTTTTTTGCCCTGTCCCTTTATTTGTCCTTATTCCTAATTAATGGCTTAAAAAGAGAATCTCATGCCCCAGCCCAACGCTTGGACGCCCGTCGAGGCCCGCAGCACAGCCGCCCTGCTGCACAGCCGGCCTCAACCTCTCACCGCCTTGGCCGATGGAGACGTCCCCGCCGTAGTCCTGCGGGGAGCTTACCCGCCCGACCACTGCCGCGACTTGATGCGCCGCTTCGAGGAGCGGGGCTATTTCGATCCGGCCACCGTGGGCCATGCTTCCCAGCTCAGCGGCGGCCCCTATCTCGACTTGGGCACCAGCCTCGGACGGCTCGGAGCCGATCCAGACGCCTTCTTCGCCCATGCCGCTCGCACCCACGAGTTGTTCGCCACGCTCTTCGAAGGGTTTACAGACCCGGTGCGCACGATGTACTCATCCCTATCCGACCTAGCCGAGGGCAAAGTCGTTCAAACCGCGCGCGAACCGGATGGGCGGCTCTACGGACCAGCCATTTTCCGCATGTATCACGCCGCCGAAGGCCACAAGCCCCACTACGATTCCGTGGCCAAGCGCTCTCGCCCCGGCTACGAATACGCAGTCGGTGACTTCCAGCGTCAATTCGCCGGGGTGCTATGCTTGCAGACCGGCGATGAAGCAAGCGCCGACGAACCCTTTATCTACCGGTGCTGGGGCACCCAGCCCCACATCGAGGAAGTCCTGCGCCAAGATCGCTTCGCCGAGTACGCGGCCGAGCACCACATCCCCCGCGTCCAAGTCCGGCTGACGCCGGGCGATCTCTACTTCTTCTGCACCGAAAACATCCACGAAGTAGAGCGCCTAACGCGCCACCGACGGCGCGTCGTACTCGCCTTCTTCTTCG
>JAJEEZ010000629.1:0-6230 GCA_022820705.1 Candidatus Latescibacterota bacterium
AGGTGTTCGGACTCTGTTTGCAGGAGCAATGCGGCGTGGGGTGATTCTTCGAGCGGGGTAGCTGTGGCTTTGCCGTAGAGGCGAATGATGCCGGCGTCTTCTCCTTCAAAAGAGCAGACAATAACGGTAATCGGGCCACCGGCTATCGCATGACGAGCTGTTTCGTTGCCACTGCCCAAGTAGTCGAGGAAGGCGACGCGGTTGGGATCAATCACGTGCAGCGGCACGCCACCTTTGGGCGAGAGGTTGATCGGGCCAATGCCTTCGGGACCGGGTGCGAGCGCGGGGTCGGTGGAGGCGACGAAGAACAGCGGCGCGTTGCGGATCAGTGCGGCTTGGTCATCGGTGATGGAAGGGTAGTAGGTGGCCATAGGTTTTTCTTCGTTGAGAGGGTAGGCTAGGTGAGCGCTTCGTTGTATTGCAATTGATGCAGGCGGGCGTAGATGCCGTCTTGGGCTAGGAGTTCTTCGTGACGGCCTTCTTCGCGCAACTGGCCTCGGTGCAGCACGAGGATTTTGTCGGCGCTGCGGATGGTGGAGAGGCGGTGGGCAATGACGATGGAGGTGCGGTCGCGCATCAGTTTTTCCACGGCCTCTTGGATCCAGCCTTCGGTCTCGGTGTCGATGTGGGCGGTGGCTTCGTCTAGCACTAGAATGTCTGGATCGGCGGCTAGGGCGCGGGCGAGGGACAAAAGCTGGCGCTGACCTGCAGACAGGGATGCGCCGCGCTCTTGCACGTCGTGCTGGTAGGTGTCGGGTAGGCGGTCGATAAAGCGGTCGGCGTTGACGTAGCGGGCCACCTGCGCGATGGCCTCGTCCGACAGCTCGGGAGCGCCGAGGCGGATGTTGCTGGCAATGTCGCCGGCGAAGAGAAAGACGTCCTGCTGCACCAAGCCAAAGCGCCGCCGCAGTGCTTCCACATTCCACTCGCGGATGTCGATGCCATCGACCAAGATCTGCCCGCGTTGAATCTCGTAAAAGCGGCACAGCAAGCTGATGATGGTCGTTTTGCCCGAGCCGGTGGCTCCGACTAGTGCCAAGCTCTGGCCCGGTTCGGCGCAGAAAGAGACGTCGCGCAGGACCCACTCTTCCTCTTCATAAGCAAACCACACGTGGCGGAATTCGATGGCACCGGCGACGCGCTCATGGCTCACGGAACCGCCGACCGGCTCTGGCTCGGCGTCAATCAATTCAAAGATGCGCTCGGAGGAAGCCATGGCTACTTGCACGGTGGCGTATTCCTCGGCGAGGTTGCGGATGGGCATGAAGAAGCGGGGCACGTATTGCAGCATGGCCACCAGAACGCCCCAGGCGATTTCCTCGCGCAGCACTTGGCCGACGCCGTACCACAGCACCAGCGCCATCAGGGCGGCACCGCACAATTCCATAAAGGGGAAGTAAGCCGAGTGGTACAGAGTGCGCACCAAGCGGGCGTCGAGGTATTCGTCAGTGCCTTCATTAAAGCGGCGGGTGCTGCGCGGCTCGCAGTTGAACAGTTTTACTACCTCTATACCCGACAAAGTTTCTTGCAAATCGGCGCTGAAGCGGGCAAAGCGGGTGCGGGCTTGGCGGAAGGCCTGGAAGGTGCGGTTTTGCAGCCACAGGGTGGCGGCAAAGGCCACGGGCAAAAAGGCGCAGGTGATCAGGCCCAGCTCGACATCGAGATAGAAGAAGATGTAAAACAGAATAGAGGCGATGGTGACGGCTTCGGTCACTAGGGAGACGGCACCGTAGGTGAAGAATTCGTTGAGCGCATCGACATCGCTGGTATTGCGCGCCATCAGCCGGCCGATGGGCGTGCGGTCGAAGAATTTGAGCGGCAGGCGCTGTAGGCAGGTGAAAATGTTCAAGCGCACGTCGCGCATGGTCCACTGGCCGACCATGCTGGTGATCCAGCTCTGGGCGTAGCCAATGGCGAATTGAGCGACCAGCAGCGCGGCGAAGAGCAGGACGAGGGTGCCTAGGCCGTCCAAGTCGCCGGGTACGATGTGTTCGTCAACAGCTATTTTGGTCAGCACGGGACCGGCTTGGCGGGCTAATGAGGCCACCAGAATGAGCAACAACGTCGAGGCCGCCCAAGGCCAATAGGGCCGCAGGAAACCCAACAGCCTAGCCATTAGGCGGAGGTCGATGGATTTTTTGTCGATTTCTTGCTCGTCGCGGATGGTCGGCGGCATTAGAGGTCGCTCAATTCCTCGGTGAGGTGTTGGCGGCGGTACATGTCGGCGTATAGGCCATCGCGCGCGAGCAGTTCGTCGTGGGTGCCTTCTTCGATAATGCGCCCTTCGTCGAGCACGATGATGTGGTCCGCGGCCATGACGGTGGAGATGCGATGGGCGATGAGGATGGTGGTGCGCTCGGCCATGATGTCGCGCAGGCGCGTGAGGATTTGCTCTTCGGTGCGGGTATCAACGCTGGCCAAGGCGTCGTCGAGGATGAGGATTTTCGGTTGCCGCACCACTGAACGGGCCAAGGCCGTGCGCTGCTTTTGCCCGCCCGACAGGGTGACGCCGCGCTCGCCGACGATGGTTTCCAGCCCTTGGGGAAAGGTCTTGAGGTCCGTGGCTAGTTGGGCCACCTCGATGGCGCGTTCGACCTCGTCCGCAGCAGCCGAGTCGAGGGCGATGTTGTCGCGGATGCTCTCGGAGAATAGGAAGGTGTCCTGCGGCACGTAGCCGATGGCATTTCGGAAGGCGCGCAGTGGCATTTGTTCAATGGGCTTGCCGTCGATGAGAATTTGGCCCTCACCGGCTTGGATGAGGCGGGGGATGAGCCGGGCCAGCGTGCTCTTGCCCGAGCCGACTCGGCCGACTATGGCCAGAGTGCTACCAGCCGGAATGTGAACGTCTATATCGCGCAGCACGGTTTGGCCATTGTACGCAAAAGAGGCACGGCGGAATTCGATTTCGCCTTTGATCGCCAAGCCGTCGTCTTGGTACTGGTCGGGCTGGGGTTGTTCTTTAAGCACGGACTCAATGCGCAGCATGGAAGCCATGGCGCGCTGGTATTCATCGACGATGCGGCCCATCATCATCATCGGGCGGCTCATGCGGATCAAGTAGGCGTTGAAGGCGACAAAGGCCCCTAGGGTGAGCGTCCCCTCGACGACGCGAATGCCGCCCAGCCACAAGATGAGCACCATGGACAGGCCGCTGATGAGGAAGGTGAAGGGGAAAAACGTGCTGTAGAGGTAGATCAGGCTGCGGTTGCGCTCGACGTACTCGTCGTTGAGCTGGGTGAAGTGGTCGATCTCGCCGCGGCGGCGGGCAAATGCCTTGACCACGCGCATGCCTGAGAGGTTTTCCTGCAAGCAGGTGCTAATGGCGGCAAATTGCTCTTGCACCATGCGATAGCGCCGACGCACTCTGCTGCCCACGAAGCGCAGGATCACGGTCATAATGGGCATGGGCAACAGCGCGTACAGGGTTAGTTCCCAGTCGTACAGACACATGGCTACCATGCTGAAGCTGAAGCCGAGGATGGCGCTTAGGAACATGCGGAAGCCGTGGCTGAGGTAGCGCTGGACGGCTTCGACGTCGTTGGTCGCTCGCGCCATTAAATCGCCGGTGCGGGCCTGTTGGAAATAGCCGATAGGCAAGGTGAGCAGGTGGGCGAAATAGCGCTGGCGGATGTCGCGCTCGACGCGGTACGAGGTGGCGGCCAAGTGCCAGCGCATGCCAAAGGCCATGCACCACTGCGCTAAGCCCAAGCCGACGATGAGGGCGGCGTAGCGCGTTAGGAAAGTCAGGTCCGGTGCGGCTTGATCTAGGCTGGCCCGGGATTGGTCAATGGCGCGTTCGAGGACGAGGGGGATGGAGACGGAAACGAGTTGTTCGCCCAGCAAAAAGATTAGGCCGATAGCCAAGGCCCAGCGGTAGGGACGGAGGTACGAGGCGAACGGTTTGAAGGGATTGAGGCTCATGCGCTGTTTGGTGGACCGTTAAGACCCTACTTAGACTATAATGTGTACAAACCGTGTTAAAATAAGACTATTAGGAGACCTATCCAAGTGAATGCCTTCCGAATGACTCCCGACGAAATCCAGCGCTGGGAGCGCGATGGATATTTTGTGCGCGAGAACGTCTTTTCATACGAAGAAAACGATCACTTGCGGCAAGTGGCCGAAGACATTGTCGCGGGGAAGCGCAGAATGCCCATGGCCCACATCGACCGCAATGCCTTGGTCCGCGACGGCAAAGACGCGCGATCTGGGATCTACGGTATGCACAAGATCCATCACCCCAGTTGCTTCATCCCGGAGTTCCTCGCCCGCGTGCGGGATCCGCGCCTGACCGATCCGCTCCTCGATATTCTTGGCTCAGACATTCTGGGCATCAACAATCTCTTCATTTGGAAAGCGCCCAAAATCGGCTTGGGATTCCCGTGGCACCAAGACAAGTTTTACTTTGGCAAACGGTTCAAAACCGCAACGACCGTCGGCACTTGGACGGCAATTGATCCCGCAGACCGCGAAAACGGGTGCCTATACGTGATTCCGGGCAGTCATAAACAGGCCATTGCCGCACACGACGATATTGAAGGATCGCAGCAGACAGAATTCAAACTGGCCCGCAATGCCCGCGACGAGGACGGCATTGCCGTGGAAATTCCACCCGGTGCGGTTATCTGGTTTCACTCTCACCTGTTGCACAAAAGCACCAATAACTACAGCCAGCGATTTAGACGCAGCTATGTGTCGCATTACTTAAGTGCACAAGCAGAATGGTTTGATCCAGAAAAAGCTGGCAAAGGTCAGCCGATTATGTGGGTGAGAGGACGAACGTTTCCCGGGAAAGTTCGGGAGGTTGCACGAGACGTCCTGCCCGTTCCCGACGAAAACTGTGGGAGAGGAGCACATCCATGAAACTCGTCGCTTTTGTCTTCTTTCTGTCCTTTTATTGGGCGCTCCATACGCAAGCTCAGACTGGAAATATCGATCGTCATCGCGTAAGGGCAGAGCAGTTCAGTTACGAAAAATTCGCCGAGTCTGTTGAGAGTACCAGAAGCCTTCTCGGGGAGTTGCAGAAAGTTACCCGTTTGCTGGCCGAACACTGCAACGTAGAAAAGGTGCGCTATCAGGGCTTCATTTATACGAGCGACCTACCGCAGGACACAACAGTGGTTTTCGCAATCCCTTCAGAAAAACTTGCCGAGTACCGTTGTCTGGACTGGGATACGCAAAACATAAGTTTCCCAAATCTCATGCAGAGTATAGCTGGCTACGGATTGGTTAGTCGAACGGAGATCTTGAGACTGCAAGTTGAAAACATGAAGCTCTCGAATGCGCCTGACGGTGCGACTAGAAAATTGGAGCTGAAGTACTTGGAAGCGCAGAAGAAACTTGACGAATACTTGGCGACGCAGCGGTGGGTGGATTGACTGCTCCTATATTCGCTTGAGAAGCCGGATCGAGAGGCTGAGTTCGTCCTGCTCGGTGAGCTGCTAGGGCCTCATCGGCCAGCCCCTCCAGCAAATCCTCTGATTCGGAACGGCTAAATAGCTCAGTCCATTGCCGCTCCGATTCAAGCTCGGCTAGGAGGAAACGCGCAAATTTGTCCTGTTCCTCTTGCGGCAGTTTGGCGGCTCTCTCGAAAGCCTTTTGCAGAAGTTGGGTCATCTGTTTTTTACTCCTAGCTAACGGTCCGACTTACGCTTACGGCGTTTTAGAGACTGTCAGTAAATCTCGGATAGTATCGTGAATCTGTCCAAATGACACCTTACGTGCTCCAAGTCGCTCCAGAGTTACCCCTTCACCGCCCCTAGCTGAATCCCGCTGATAAACCAGCGCTGAAAAAAGACGAAAACCGCGATCATTGGCACGAGCATCAACACCGACCCCGCGCAAATCAGCCCGTAGTCGTTGACGTACAGGTCCGACAGCTTGGCCAGTCCTACCGGCAGCACCATCATGGAATCCGAATCCGTCATAATCAGCGGCCAGAGAAAAGCCCGCCAACGACCGAGAAAAGTAAAGATCGCCAGCGCACCCAACGCCGGTTTGGCCAGCGGCACCACCACGTGCCAGAATACGCCCCATGCCGAGCATCCGTCGATGAGCGCCGCCTCTTCGATCTCGCGCGAAATGCCCAGCAAAAACTGCCGCAGCATGAATGTTCCATAGGCACTGAAACACCCCGGCGCAATGAGGGCGAAAAAGCTGTCCAGCCCCACTGGATGGCCGATGTAGTGACTCTCTAAGTAGAGGAAACCGCTGAAGAAATCCGTTGCTAA
>JAJEEZ010000178.1:0-3849 GCA_022820705.1 Candidatus Latescibacterota bacterium
TGCGTGGTGCCGGGGACCCACAAAACCAATCTGCACTCGCCCCACAGCAACGATCCCGATGAAGACCCCGACATGGACGGCCTAGAGGTCAAAGCCGGCGACGCGATTCTCTTCACCGAGAACTTGCGCCACGGCGGCTTCACCAACCGCTCTGAGCAGACGCGCAAAACCCTGCACGTGGGCTACGGCCCGTACTGGATGATGTCGCAAAACATCGCCACCATGGACGAAAAGCAGCACATCACTCCAGAGACCTTCGCCCGCCTCACCGAAGCGCAGCGAGACTTGTTCCGGGCCTATCCACCCAACAGCTAAGTCGGAAATTCCTCGTAGTAGCGGTCAAAGGCCGCAGGCGTGCCGCAGATGTAAAGCGCGTCCTCAGGCTCAAGCACCAACGAAGCCGGAATCTCCATGAGCACCTCGCCAGCCCGCTCGACAGCCACCACCGAACAACCCGTGCGCTCGCGGATGCGCGCGGCGAGCGGATGCCGCCCGGCGAGAGGGCCGGGTCGCAGCTTGACCATCTTGATCCGGGGCTTGTGCGAAACCATTTCCCCGAGGACGTGATGAACCAGCAACTGGCCGGCGACCTGGCTGACCGAGAGCGCAAAATCAGCGCCAGCCCGCTGCACCCGGTCTGCGTTTTCAACGTGGGACACGCAGGCCAACAGAGGGATTTCCGGGACGTGATCGCGCACCACCGCCGCGGCAAACAGGGCGGCCCCGTCGCTGTCGAGGGCGAGGATGACGACCCGCGCCTCCGCAATAGCCGCGCGATCGAGGACGCGCACGTCGAGCACGTCGCCGACCACATCGACTCCGGCGCTTTCAACCTCATCGACGACCCGCACTTCCTCGCCCGTGGCGTGGAGAATCTCGACCAGCTTCTGCCCGACATCGGCAAAGCCAATCACCACAATCGGTCCTTGTTGGGTAATGGGTCGGGCCATGTCGTTTAACCTGTGAATGCTCTCGGGCGCACCCACCGCCACCAGAATGGCTCCGGGCTCCAGCTTTTCCGCCGCGGCCGGCGGCGAGCCGAGCGCATCGTCTGCCCACTGCCCGACGATGTGGGCACCGGTCCGGGTGTAGAGCTCGGTCTCGGCCAAGGTGCGATTGGCGAGCGGGCTTTGGTCGTGTACGCGCAACTCGGCCACTTCGAGAAACGAGTCGAGCGACTCTACACCCGCCACCCGCGGCCCGATCTTCGCGCTGGCGCGAACGGCAATCGCCGCAGCGAGAACATGGTTGGGAGTAAAGGCCGCGGTCGCACCAGCCAGCAACATGGGACCGCGACGCTGGGGATGCTCGATCATCGCCACAATGGGACCGGCAAAACCGGCCTCGCGGGCACTGATCGCAAATAGCGCGTTGTCGTCGTCTGAGCTGTTGGCCACCAGCGCCTTGGCCTTGGTCAACGGCCGCAGGTCCAGAGCCGCTAGGTGTGCATGCACGACCTGCACATCAGGGCTTGTCTGGAACTGCCGCGCCGTCGCCTCGTCCTCTTAGATCACCACCATTGGCAGGTGCCGGCTCGCAAGCTCTTCTATTAGGGTCTCGACCTCCGGCCCGTACCCATAGATGACCACGGCGTCCTCCACGGCGGGCAGAGCGCGGTCGGCTAGGTTTTCATCGACGAGCGGGGTATTGAACTTGTCGATCTGAAACACCCCGAGGTGGGTGTCCCCTCCATGCGCCACCCGGCCTTCTAGGAGGATTGAGCAACCCTTGAGCGCCAGCGGCGTGAAGAGATTTAACAGGAACGCGGTGAAGATCAAAATGGTAAAGGTCTCCTGACCGATCACCCCTTGCGCCAAGGCCAGCGCAGCCAAGATAAACGCCATCTCGGCACGGCCACACATGCCCACGCCCACTGTCAGCGCCTCTCGCCAAGGCATGCCAATGCGCAGCGCCATGCTACCGGCACTAAGCACCTGCCCGGCGATGACCGTCACTGCCAGGAGCGCGATAAACGCCACGCTCGACGCGCTAATGTCAAACGAAATGGAAAAGCCCAGCGAGATGAAGAAGATCGGCCCGAGGAATGAATAGGCGATGCCATAGGCGCGATCGTTTACCACCTTAACCAAGTTGGGGTGAGCGACGCGCTCCTCAAAGAACAGACCCGCCAAGTAGGCACCCAGGATCATGTGTAGCCCAATGGCCTCGGCAAAAAGACCGGCGGCAATGGCGGCCAGCAGCACGAAGGTGAAGCCCTTGCCGCCTTCGGCGCGGAAGGGCAGGGTGAGACGGGGATAGACAAAAGTGCCCAAAAGCAGCGCGACCGCGAAAAATCCCACCACCTTGCCCAAGTTGACAGCTAGATCCAAGGGGGCAAAGGTGCCGCCGGAAAGTGCGCCGATCACGAGGCTAAAAAAGATCAAGGTCAAAAGGTCGTTGATGATGCAACTAGCGACGACGATCCGCGCAATGCGAGTATCGGTCAACCCCAAGTCCTTGAAACTTTTGAGAGTGATTACAACTGCGGTAGCCGTTCCAATGATCAGCCCCACGAACACGGAGGCGGCAAGATCCAACCCGAAGAATTGGGCGACGGCAAAGCTGACGGCAAAGGGCACTGCGGCCCCTGCTATCGCCACCCCCAACGAGCGCTTGAGCGCGGCGAAAAACTCGTTGGGCTGGGTCTCCACCCCGGCGTGGAACATCAGAAAAAAGATGCCGATCTCGGCCAACAACTGAATGGCCTCGTCCGGCTCAATCCAGCCGAAAACCGCCGGCCCCACCAAGACCCCGACGATCAGTTCGCCCATCACCGTCGGCAGGCCCAGCGGCCGCAAGGTCACGGCCACTAGCCAAATCCCGGCGAGCAAGATGAGTAAATCGAGTGCTACATTGTGCATGAGCGGAGTCTCGGCGCGTTTGACTGCTCTAATCGATAATACAAGAGTATAAAAAAAAGGATGCTACCGCACTTGAGAGACTCGGGGTGGTGATTGTGCACATTCGTGCGTTAATTGAAGTAGCGGTGACTCAAACGTGAATCAAAACGCCCCCAACATCCATCCCCGCGAAGTGCGCCAAGCCCTCATGTGGTTCGCCGGCATCCTGTGGCGCGGCGCACCCACGGCCATGCTCCTAAACGTCAGCGGGCGATTCATAGCGGCCCTGCTGCCAGCCGGGCGCATCCTGCTGATCAAGGAACTCGTCGATGCAGTCCACGCCGCCTTCGGCCAAGGCGAGGACCAGTTCGTCGCCGTGGTCCCCCTGCTGGCCGGCTTGGCGGGCTTGCAAATGTTGGAAGCCGTGCTGAATGCGGTGCAGGAACACGCGGGCGCGGCCATACGGGAACAGACTAGCTGGAAGCTACAAGAGCGAGTCCTCGACCGAGCGGCCGGCGTGGGTTTGGACGCATTTGAGCGCCGAGAATTTTTCGACCGCATGCAGCGGGCGCGGCAGGCTGCGTACTACCGCGCCTACGGCATCTTCCGCGACGCCGCAGTCGCGCTCGAAGGTTTTGTCGTCCTGTGCTCCCTGATCGCACTGTTTGCCACCGGGCACTGGTCGATCCCACTGGTGCTCTTTTTGGGCACGGCCCCGGTTTTCTACACCCAAATTCGGCGGGGCCGCGAAATCTACGCGCTCTTTTACCAGCAGACGCCCGAACAACGCCGCGCCGAGTACTTGGTCGAGCTGATGACCGACCGCGCCGCCGCCAAGGAAGTCCGGCTCTACGGGCTGGGCGATCTCCTCGTCCGCACCTGGGAGGCAGTGGCGCAAACGCTCCGCCAGCAGCGCCTGCGACTGACCCTGCGCCAGCAGCGCTACATGTTCGGCGGGCGGCTGAGCGGCATTATTTCGGCGCTCTTATCGCTGGTCATCTTGCTCTAC
>JAJEEZ010000147.1:0-11281 GCA_022820705.1 Candidatus Latescibacterota bacterium
GTTTCAACTTTGGGAGAGTGCTCGCTGTTGGCAGACTCTAAGCGGGTAATCGCCGTCGCCTTCGTGCCCATCTTCTCAGCTACTTGCTCTTGAGTCAGGCCAGCGCGTTTTCGCGCTTCAAGCATCTTGCGCAGCAATTCAAATTCGGGTGCTGCTTCATCATACTTTTCTTTGTATCCGGGCTGCGACCGCATTTTTGCGATCAATTCTTTGTGCGTCATCATCTTAGTTTCTCCTAATTTTGAGAAGCCCTGAGTTCTGACAGTCGTTTTCTCGCGGTTTCAAGCTCTTTCTTTGGTGTCTTTTGAGACTTCTTCACAAAGCTGTGAAGCATCACAATTTTTCTGTTGACACCTGTGCTGATTCGGAGCCTTGAGCTTGTGGATGAACCAGACGAAGTAATCGTACAGAAGAACACACGACCGATACCCTCTTTGGCTTTCAGCCTGAGCACAAACAAACCGCCGCCTAGTGCTCGCGTGTGCGGCATCCCGAGATTGGGGCCAAATTCTTCCATCATTGAAGTTAGGTGGTCGTATCGCACCTGAAGTCCTTGCGGGAGACACAAGAGGTCTTGTTGCACTCTTGCGTCGTAGTATGCAGTCTCCCATTCCATTTCGACAACATAACATACTTGTTATATCTTGTCAAGAAAGTACGCCCGGTGCGGTGAAAGGTCAAAACGGTCTGACAGGGCTCGAATAATAGGAAGGAGAAGCGTCGGGCACTGGCCAAGTCCTGTTGGAGGTCTTCCTGGGTCAGGTGGAAGGCATCGACGCCGTAGTCGGCTAACTTCATCAGGAACAGTGGCGTGAGAATGTCGGCTAGCTTGGCTGCCGCTCCCGAGGACAATCGGCCCAACTCGTAGAGCTTGACGGCGACGAGGAGCTTGGCCTCTTCGCTGAACTGCTCAGGTGAACATCTGAGGGCGAGTAGAACTTCATCGCTGTAGTCAATGGTCAATGTTCTCTGCATCGCGCCGTGTCTCCATGGATGTGTTGAGTCGCGGACGCATTCTCGAAACTAGTCGCTGTCTTTTTTGGAGGTATTATTGGCGGCGGAGACCAATACGAGGCTGTCCCTAGAACTTGCTTTATTCATAATCACCTTTGAGTTGTCAGGAGAAAGAAAAAAGAAATATCCGTTAGTGTACCCGAGATATTTGCGACCAGATTTAACCTCATAAAGAGTCTCTGACCCGTCGTTTAGTATAGCTTCGGCTCGGCTCTTTCCGGAGAAGTAGGAAAAGCTAATCGCAAATACAAAAAAGTAAATTAGTACGGAACGAATGCCCTTGTTCTCTATATCTGAAAGGAAGCCAGATTTCTCAATCGGAGCCTGAATGAATATCGCAAGTAATGGGGGAAAGAGAATCATTTTAGTAGTAGTTGATATTGATAAAAACCAAAGCATTCCTAATAAAAAAAAGTAAAGTACAGATATTATCGGTTTAAGCCGCCATAAAAATTGTCCTGTTTTCGTTTCGGTTATCGGTATAGGTTTCAATTTTGGAAGCATTAATTCACGGATAATCAATCCCGCGAAAAGGACGGCCAGTGATGAACCTAAGAGGATGACGGTCCCAGTAATTATATCTTTGAGGTTGGCATATTCAAAAATTGGTATCCCAAAGGTGGACCAATAAGCCCACAGATACAGGATGCTTGTGAGTACTCCAACACCTGAAATTTGAGCAAGTGCTCCACGAATGTTTTGAAACATTATCAGGGATCCCTTTCAGTTGTTGACTTAAGTACACATTACAACTCACTCTAACACCGGTCAATAGCCGCCCATCTACACCGCCACCACCGCTTCCGTATCCCCCGCGGCCAGCGCATTCATATACGCCAGCGTCATATCGCGGGTGCGGTATGTTCCGCAGGCGGCTTCGTCTTCGCGGCGGACGATGGGGAAGGTGTCGAGGATGTATTCGGCGTCGTCCCGCGACAGGCCGTAGAGATGGAAGTAGAGCGCGTCGAGGCGGGCGCGGAGGTGGCGGCGTTCCTCTTCGTCCCAGATGAAGGGCTCGCCGTCGTAGCCGAGGTCGCGGGCGAAGGGGGCCATGTCGTGAGCGGTGTACGTGAGGCGGAGCACATGGTCGCGGACGAGGTCGCGGGCGGTCGTCGCGCCGAAGGAGCGGTCGTAGTCGGCGGGGGCGATGACGGGGAGTTGCTCGACGATGAACCAATTTAGATTCTGCCCTTGAACTTTTTGGCGCGTGACAAAATCAAAAGCGAATGCGCTCAAGTTTGCGGCGACCAGATATGAAGCCTCCTTGTATGCTTGGATTTTGGCGGGAGCTTTGTTGATAGGAAACAGAATTGGCAGACTGTTACCGAAACCTGCGCGTGGTCCTATACAGGCGATCATTGTCCGAACATTTGTCGGGGCTGTAACATGCTTAAAAGCCAAAGTCCATTCCAAGCCTTCAGGCCATTCGGCTTCGTCCTCGTTAACCCAGAACTGAGGATCAGGTAGCCAGTCCGGGTTGGCGTGTTCTTCGTCGATAGCTTCGCGGGGTTGGTCGGGACGATTCAGGTTCTTTGGGTTAACTACGACGCTAGCGGCGCGATGGTCGAATGCCTGCACCATCTTACCTTCATACAGCGGTAAATAAAGTTCCTCGCCCTTCTTCCAACGGTTGCCCTCGACCGGATAGCAACCTTCCGCATCGAGTTGTTCAGCCGTCCTGAAAAGATTCGAGTCGTTGGTCATGTGAAACATCGTCGAGTATTTCACCGGCCACACGCGCTTCTTTTTGCCTTGCGAGTGATCCACCAGCACCGGATGCTGCTTGTAGATGCGCCGCGTGATCTCCGCGTGCCGTCGACGACGGAACACGGGTGCTGTGCCGGTATTCGGATTCACGCGGGCAAAGTCGTCCGGCGTCAAGGGAAAGCAGCGGTCCTCGTCATGGACTGTTTTCGTATCGTGCAGGAAGAAGGCGCATTGGGTCTGGTCGAATCTTCGCTCCTCACCGCCCAAGATGAGGGCGCAGAATTTGAAGCGAGAGTCCACATCCGGGAAGAAGGGCGGCAGATCGGTTCCAAGACGACGGTTCTCAAAATCAAATAGGCCGCCCACCCGTCCGCTAGTCGAAACGGACTGGAAGAACCGGGCCGCCGTCTTGTCCGCATAAATGCCCGATGGCGTCAGCAAGCCGACAAAACCATCCGGCTTAATCAGGCTCATAGACCGCTCGACGAATAGTGAATACAAGTTGATGTCGCCGCTGCTGAGCAACGGATAATCGCCACCGGAGCGCACCACTTGACTCAGGCTCTCGGCCTGCGCCTTGGCCTCGTCGAACTCAGCCGCAAGAGACGCTCCCTGTTTGCGCAACTGCTGAATGCCCTTTCGTCGCGCCGCTGCCGTCGGTGCCAGCGCGAGTTCTCGGTCGCGAGTTGCAAACCACTCGACCTCTTGCAGCTTGATCCGATCCCACGGCGGATTGCCAATAACCGCGTCAAAACCACCCTGCGGACGGCTCTCCTGCCACCTATGCCACACCCCCGGAAAAGCCACCTCCCAATGCAGAAAGTCCTCGCGATTGGCAATGGACGTGGCCTTGTGCCATAGCTCGGAAAAGTCGGAAATGTTCTCTGCTGGCCCTTGTGCCAAAAGTTCGTAAGCATTCGCCGCATGGTAGCCGAGGGTCCTAACCAGCGGCTCTTCAAATTCAGCGCGTTCGTCCCTCTTCATGCCCGCCGTCAGCCAACGCCAGCCGCACAGAAAGTCGAGCAAGCCGCGCAGATCAGCGGTCGTCTCCTCCACCCCGTCGAACAGCTCTGCCGACTCCTTCACCTCCGCCACGTCCGCATCGGACATCTCCTCAATCCGCTGCATCCCGTCGGTGGCCGTCTCTGCCCCGGCAATGGCGCTGCTAGCAAACATCCCGCCGAGCCGGTGCAACTCATCGGTAGCATCCCGCACCCGCAGACCAACCAGCGAGTCGCCACAACGCAAATGATGATCGAGAAAGGACAACGGCGCACCCACCGTAAAACTGTGCAGCCACAGCGACACCTTGGCCAACTCGACCGTCAACCGATTCTTGTCCACCCCGTAAATGCAGCGCTTGAGCACCATGCGGCGAATAATGGCTTGGTCAGTAAGCTGCGCCTCGTCCAAAACCCAGTTCGATTCGTTGGCCCGTTTGCGAATGTCAGCCCGAATCGCCGCCACGCGCCCCACCAATGGCGACGAGTACTTACCATCCAGCCACTCCGGAACCGAGGGGACGAGCTCGATCAACTCGGCGATGTAATCCGACAGAAAATCCACGGCGGTGACAAGGAAGTGTCCACTGCCCATCGCCGGGTCCAAAACTTTGAGGTCTAGTACGGCCTCTGCCGGATCAAGCTGCTCAAGCTCCTCCCGCCGTTCCTGCTTGGATCGACGGTCGCTTTTAAGTTCAGCCGCCTTGTCCTCAAAGGCTTGTAGCCACTCTTCGGCCAGCGGCTTCAAGGTCCGCTCGACAATCAGATCGACGAGTTCCTGAGAGGTATAAAAACTGCCGCTGTCCTTGCGGGCATACGGATTGGGACGGATAGAAATTTTACCGTCGTCATCGCGCACCGGCTCGCGCTCCAGCAGCCGCTCATAAATCGAGCCAAGCTGCTGCACCGACATATCCCGGTAGTTGACAAAGCGGCGCACACCCTGCGAATCCTCGGCGTGACTCAGATCGTAGATGATAGGCGCAATTTCTTCATCGGCCAGCCGGACCGTTTCCAACAATGGCGCAGCTTCCGCCGCAAACAGCCCGCCATTGTACGGCGGCAAACCAATGGACTCGTCGCCCTTGTCGATGAGCTTAAACAACGTCGTCAGGTGGTCGTAATAATTGGTGGCAATCGCCGAGTACGTGTCGTCAGCCGCCATCCTGCTCGCAATGTCATCGCGGACAGGCTTGCGCAAACCATAGTCGTCGTATCGCTCATCGTTGACCGGCAATAGCCCCCGATCCTCGGCATAGAGCACAAACAGCAGCCGATAGAGAAAGATCAACGCCGCATCCCGGCTCGCGACGAGGCTTTCCTCCGACTTCTGCACAAGCGCATTGACGAGATTGGGAAACACCCGCTCAAACACCACCCCCGACAGGTCTTGTGCAACCTGTTCCTCATAGCGCCGACCCTCAGCTAGCGCCTCTTCGAGAAACGTACTCGTGGCCCCATCTCGCAGCGTGAAGGATTCGCGGCGAAACAGCAGGTGAAAGACGCGGAGGTCGTCTTCCTTGCCGGGCTTGAGCAGTTCTGCCAAGTCGGCTTCAAAGTAGCCGCTAGCACGTGGTCGAGCGCGATAGTCGTACAGCCGCCAGACGCTGCCATTGCTCAGAATGCCCCAGCGAATGCGCCCCTCCGACTCGATCTCAGCCGTCGCCAAATATCGAAGAATCTGACCGTGCGGCGTCCCACGCTGCGCCCGATCCTTCCGGTCCCGGCTATCGAGCGCAAGCCCAAAGCGCTTACTCTCTTCAACCACTGTCGCGTACTCGAAGGGGTTGCCGGCCCGCGCCTTGGATTCGGCGTCAGCGAAAAGCAGATGGTCGGGAATGTCCTCATGGCCGGCGGCGCTTGGCTGAGGCACGTACTCGGTCCATCCCAATAGCTCCAGAACCGGACGAATAAGCTCTTCCTCCGTGCGAGCTTCGTTGGGATTTCGGGAACGGCTGAGAGCGCTGTGATGTCGAGCAACGCCGTTCCTAAACGCAGCAAACGCTTCCGGCTGGTCAACAGACGCTTGCCACTCAGCCGTAGCCTTTATGCCGTCGGTGAGGAAATAGTGAGTGAATAGCTGGCCGGTCATATTGAGAGAAAGCCGCTAGTGCCCCGACAGCTTAAACAGATTGACCGCCGTAAAATTGATGATGGCCCAGATCGTAAACAGCAGGGCTATCTCGGTCTTCAGCGACATCCGCTCGTCTTTGGGCACCCGCATTGCCAGATGCAGCACGGCATAGGCCATGGGAATGAGCAACAGATTGTTGGCATTGGCCCCTTTGAGCACAAAGTCGAGGGTACGCGGGTCGAACAATATGAACAGCAGCCACCCAAACGGGAAAACGATCTGGAAAATGCGAATCCAGCGGCGGTAGCCCTCTTCTTCGGCCAGCGCGCTCACCTTTAGTTGCCGCAGAAAGTCAGCGCCAATCCGCCCCGAAGAAGCGGCGAAGACCAGCAGCGTGGAAAAGAGCGTGCAAAACCCCCCGAACATGAAGATGTAATACGCCCAGCCGCCGATACTCTCGGTGAAAATTAGCGAGACTTGCTCGACGACCTTCATGCCTTGGGGCAAGACTTGTAGCTGATTGAGCACCGACGCGCCCAGCAGGTAATACGCGCACGTGACCACCAGCGCGATGCCCGTACACACGCCCGCATCCGTGATCAAGACCCGCATCCAACCCCGGTAGCGCGCCTGCCATTCCGGGCTATCGTCTTTTGGCCCGACGAAATCTGGGTAGCCTTTTTCCACGATCCAATAGGGATACATAAAAAGCTCGACCGCGGTCGCGCCGACCGACCCCATCACCGCCAACGCCACAAACGCGCCTTCGGCAGGCATGGCAAAGCGGAAGCCCGAGGCGATTTGCTCGCTGCTGATTGCGTAGCCCGTCCCTTGCAGTGCGAGCACCGAGCCGACTACTACCAAGCTGAAGGTCGCCACCAACGCAGAAACCATTTTCTCCAAGTCGCCGTATAGCCCCCGCCAGAGCAAAACCGACATGGCGAGGAAAATGACTACCGCCCACACTTGTTCGGACGCAAAGGGAAAAACCGTGACCATCAGCCCGGCCACCGACCCCAAGATGCCGATGACGGCCACCGTCACCGAGAAGTAGCCTACCACGCAGAGCCACGCGATCCACGAGGTGCCGCGCCAGCGCGCGCCCGGCACTTGGTCGAGGATTTGCACGGTACTGCTCTTGCGCAACAGGCACTGCCGACCCAATTCGAGCTGAATCACAAACTTGACCAAACAGGCCAAGATCACGCCCCAGAGAAAGACAAAGCCGACCTCGGCCCCCATCCGCGTCGTCACCAACAACTCGCCCGAGCCAACCACCGACCCTGAGACAACGACGCCGGGGCCAATATTGCGTAAGAGACCACCAAAATGAGTCGGGGCCTCGCGGATGCTACTTTGCGCGCTGTCCATACATGCACTCCATTTGTCGTCTGGGGACGCGGGCATCTCGCCCGCAAAAGCGGCCTTAAAATAGGAACTTACTAACCGCTGGCCACTCAAAAACCAGCTACAATCCCCCGCAACTCCTCGGCATATTGTCCAAGCACCGCATCGGCCCGATCGCCGCTGCCGCGCTTGTGGATCACTTCCACCGAGCAATACCCATCAAATCCAGCCTCAGCAAGTAGGCGTAGCGGCTCAGCGTGATCGAAGACGCCCGCGCCCAGCACGTCGCTGACCTGCAACCTACCATCGACGATCGTCCCATCGTGGGCGTGAATGTGGCGCGTGTGCGCACCCAGCATCTGGAAGCTCTCGGCTGGCTCTTCCAGCACTCGCTGCGTGTGCATAAAATCCCACAGCACCTGCAAATTCGGGTGCCCGGCCCGCTCGACAACCGCGCGCACCGGTGCCGAGCAGCACCAATCGTCGTGCGTTTCCAGCAGCAATGTCACACCGCGTTCAGCCGCCGCAGGCAACATCTGCGCAAAGCCCTCCACCACGTAATCGACGACCGCAGTCCACTCGCGGCCCCGGTCGCGTTGGCCGCCGAAAACCCGCACCAAGCCACAGCCCAAATCAGCCGCTAGATCAATGTACTTTTTCAAGTCCTCCACATGCCCGGCCCGCTCTGCCGCGTCGGGCACAGCCATCCTTGCCCCAGTCGCAATGCAGCAAATTTCCAAGCCCTCGTCCTCCATCCGTCGGCGAACGTCCCGCCGCTCTTGGGCCGCAAGCGCAGCCTCAATGCCGCAGGCGTGATCCCATTCAACTCGCGGCTCAAATCCCTGATAGCCGTGCCGCTTCATGCCAGCGACGACCTCTTCCAAGGTCCAGTCTGGACACGCGCTGCTCATAGTCGCCAATTTGATCATAGTCCCTCTACTGTGATTAGTGTGATTGGTGTGATGGACAGGATGGATGGGATTGTATTGTTTTATCCTATCCTATGTCAAACATCCTCAATTGATGCAAGGTCCCTCATGCAAATCGGCACCACCCTCACTCGCTTCATCATCGAAGAAGAGCGGCAGCACCCCGAGGCCACTGGCGAATTCACCGGCCTGCTCACCGACCTGACCAGCGCGGCCAAAATCATCTCCCGCGACGTGAACAAGGCCGGCCTCGCCGAGGTAATGGGCATCACCGGCCGCACCAACGTCCACGGCGAAGAAGTGCAAAAACTCGACGAGTTCGCCAACTCCGTCGTCATCCGCACCACCGATCACACGGGCCGACTTGCGGGCATGGCTTCCGAAGAGATGGACGACATTTACCCCATCCCGGAAAGACACCCGCGCGGCAACTACCTCCTCGTCTTCGATCCGGTTGACGGCTCGTCCAATATAGACGTGAATGTCTCCATCGGCACCATCTTCTCCATCTACCGCAAGAAAAGCACCGACACCGTTGCCCACAGCGACTTCCTCCGCTGCGGCCGCGAGCAAGTCTGCGCTGGCTACATTATCTACGGCTCCAGCACCATGCTAGTCTATACCACTGGCAGCGGCAGCCACGGCTTTACTCTCGACCCAAGCCTCGGCGAATTTCTGCTCTCGCACGAAAACATCGAAATCCCCAAGAAAGGTCAGTACTACAGCGCCAATGAGGGCAATTATCCCAAATGGAACGCGCCGGTGCGCCACTATGTCAAGCAGCTCAAGGAAGGTCCGCAATCCTACTCGGCGCGCTACATCGGCTCGCTCGTAGCCGACTTCCACCGCAACCTGCTCAAGGGCGGCATCTTCCTCTACCCCGGCGACAGCAAGTCGCCCAATGGCAAGCTGCGCCTCTTATACGAAGCCGCGCCCTTGGCCTTTGTCGTCGAACAAGCTGGCGGCGCGGCCTCCAACGGAACCCAGCCCATCATGGACTTGCAGGCGACCGAACTACACCAACGGACGCCGCTGTTCATCGGCAGCAGAGACGACGTAGCCACTCTGGAGGAATTTGTGCGCGATGGGCGGGAGAGAGCAGGCGACGCTGGGACCTTGTAAAAAAGCGAAAGCCGAGAGCGTAAAATTTGCGGGCCGGTCTGCGCCTCAGTGATCATGCGCAGCAGCTATCTTTTTCATCAGAACCGCCAGGGGAACAGGCACGCTCCGCCGGCTTGTCATCGACAATGCGATACCACTCCCAACGCAAGCCTTGCGGATCGCTCGACCAAACTTTGTTCTGCGTCGCGTGGCAACAGATTTCGTTCCGCTGCACTTCGGTCAAAATGCCCGCAGTCCGCAGTCGTTGCTCGGCGTCGCTCACCTCGGCTTCTGCAAACGCTTCGACGCCTAGATGGTTGAGGCGTTCTGCCGCCTCTGGATCCTCAAATAGTACCAACTTCAACGGCGGTTGATCGATGGCAAAGTTGGCATAACCGGGATGCCGCTTGTGAGGCTTGGCATTGAAAAGTTCACCGTAATAAGCGACGGCTTCATCCAAATCACGGACGTTCAGGGCCAATTGCAAACGCATAACTCGCTCCTTTCATTATCCTTGTAAATAAAGACGCAAGCGACGGGAGATTTGAAAACTATGGTTCTGACGCGAAATTTCAAGGAAACGATCCAAGCGCGTATAGAACGCGATCCGACCTTCCGAGAAGAACTGCTCAAGGAAGGGGTCGAGTGTCTGCTTTCGGGCGATATGGACACCGGTAAGGCGATATTGCGCGACTACATCAACGCGACCATTGGGTTTCAGGAGCTTGAGCAAAACTTGTGAAAATCACAGCCATCAAACTCTCCGTTTTCGAGCTTCCAGCCACCACCCCCCTCTTCGATCTAGAGCAAGTTCCCTACGGCCATCGCACCCGCTGGCAGGCCCATAGCCACCGCCGCGCCGAAGCCCCCATCCACGTGCTGCACGTACTGACCGACGAAGGCTTGGAGGGCATCTGCACAGTCGGCGATGCCCGCTACCAGACCATGCGCCGCGAAGAGTTGGAAGCCCTGAGAATCATGGCCATCGGCCAAGATCCACTCGACCGCGAGCAGCTCGACGACAAGCTGCGCTGGGCCACCCGCTCGCTGTTTTCGCGCCCGGGCTGGCACGGGGCTTTTGACAATTGCCTCTGGGACATCGCCGGGCAAGCTGCCGGCCTTCCAGTTTGCGCCCTAATCGGCCGGACCCGCCCGCGCTGTCGGGCCTATTACAATTTCCCTTCCGGCAGTCTCGACGCCGCCATAGAAGGGGCAGACCAAGCACTCGCATCGGGCTTTGTGGCGCTCAAAGACCATTGGTCCGGCCCTCCCGACACCAACATCGCGTGGTCGCGCGCCATCCGCGATCACGTCGGCCCGAACATCGATCTGTTGCACGACGCGGCTGGCAGCCCCTACACCCTGCGCGAAGCCCTGCGCGTGGGCCGCGCACTGGAGGAACTCAACTACGGCTGGTTCGAGGAGGCCATTTCCGACCGCGATCTCCAGGGCTTGCAAACGCTGTGCGCCGAACTCGACATACCGGTCATGGCCCTTGAAACTCTGATGCACGACTACGAACTCTGCGCCGCTTGGGTTCGCGCCGGAGCCACGGACCTCGTCCGCGCCAACGCCCGCCACGGCACCACAGCCATTCTCAAACTCGCCGCTATAGCCGCCGCCCATCGCACTACCATCGAACTCAATGGCCCGGGCGGCCTTTTTGGCTTAGTCCACGCCCACCTAGTCTGCGCCCTGCAAAATACCACGTACTACGAGTATTTCCCCGGCGGCAGCCGCGACGAAATCGGCCGCGAAATCGGCCTGCTCAATCCCCCGCTTCCCGTCGATGGACACATCGCGCCGCCGACCGGCTCCGGCTGGGGAGCCGAGTGGGACCGGGCTTATTTCGCCAAAAAGCGCGTGGCCGAATGGTAAATCGCCGTTGGTTGAAGAGCGATGCCGCGTTAGCTAAGTTACGGAGCAGTCGTTCATCACTCAGGAAGTAACCCACCGTGAACCTCAACGCCGCCCAAGTGCAGTCCTACCGCGACCAAGGATACCTCGTCGTGCCGGAGGTATTCGCGCCAGACCAAGCCGAGGCCATGATCAGCCACTACATGGAACTGCGCGCCCAAGGTCCTCATCCAGGCGACAGCGGCGGTACT
>JAJEEZ010000362.1:0-10875 GCA_022820705.1 Candidatus Latescibacterota bacterium
CTTTCAACGCTTTCTCCTAGACCGGATAAAAAAGAAGACGCAAGCCTAAAGCCTTTACCACCTGCTATCACAGAAGATTTCAAATCAAAGTTAAGTGATGGCAGACCGAGAATCTGACTCATGACTTGATCTGTGTTCCAGTGCTCACTATTTGCTACTACGGCTTGAGAAATTCCAGCTCCACCGTTATAATTAGTCGAAAATTGGATTGGACCATTAGGAAAGTACCAAGAGAGCATTTCTTGGATTGCTTTACCTTCTTTTTTGCTCATAACGTTAGGCAAAAATTCTCGATAAGAGTTTACGTAACTGTAATCCAATTTTAGAGAGACCATAATGGATCTACACCTCCCATTTGAATGTTCGAGTAGAGATTAGATAAGATAGCACAGTTATGACTGTAAGAAACAGTAATGATTTTACGTGCTGAGATATCGGATCCCCGAGCCATACACCAGAGAAGGCTATAACGACATGAGTCAAAGGGGAACCCCAGCTCAAAGTCCGTAGCCAATCTGGAAACATTTGCCGAGGAAAAGTAGCACCTGACATAAAAAACATGGTAAGAAATAAAAATTGGCACAGAGCTTGAGTGCTTCTTGGAGATTTGGAAATACTATTTACTAAGAAACTCAAAGCAAAAAAGCAAGCGATGCAGATTATCCCCACAAAAAGGACAACTATCAAATGCCCGCGAAAATGAAGATCAAAAACACTCTCTGCGACCACGAATAAACTCAAAGCAGAAACAGTAAATACGACTGTCTGCATTATAATGTGAACACAGAGGTAGAATCCAAGCGAAAGCGGGCTGACAACATAGCGCTTGAGAATGCCGAGCAGACGATATTCAGACAAGGAGTTAGTGAGGTTGATCAGCCCAGTTTGGCCGATATATGCAGCCATGAGTGCTGGGGCATAGAAATCAATGTATCGTACATCGGGCCGATCCCATAGTGGAGCTTCTCCAAATATAGATCCGAACAGTAAAAAAAAACAGATGGGTAGTACAAATGTAAAGAAGGCAGAAGTAGGTTGACGTAAGAATAATTTGCACTCGACTATCCAGAGTGCGACGAAACTGCGGAGCCAAATAGTCCTACTTAAAAAGGTCATTGCATTAAATCCTTAATCAGTTGAAATGCTATCGCTTCTACTGGTAGTTTTTCGTAGAAGCGCCCCTTTATCTACTTTATTTCCCACAGCAACCACTAAGGTTGTAAATTCTCTACGTCCATCCAGTCCCAATAAAGAGTCTGTGCGTTCGTCGTCAAAGCCAAATACCATACACGATCCCAATCCGAGTGCCGTGGCGACAAGATGCAGGTTCTGACTCGCTACTCCGGTTTCAAGATGAGCCAATCGGTATGATCTATAAGTACCATATTTCCATGTAAGCCTCGATATATCAGGGGCAATGAAAATGACGACACTCGCTTCGGATAACCATTCATGATTAGGACAACAATTGACCACACGCCACCGAAAGTTGCCTTTCTCAATTAGTTCCAAGCAATTTTGCATTGGATTGTAGTGGTATAATCCTTGCAGGAGGTCGGATACTCCATTAACCACTAGATATAACTCAGTACATTGTAATCCGCCAGCAGTTGGGAAATTGCGTAGCGCAACGTCGCGGCGATTATATGAAAACATGGTACCCCGTACACCACAGGATTGTCTCAACAGTGTACTTAGCTTTTCGAGCGATAGAGCTGACCCATTGAAATCTCGGACTGAGGTACGACTGTTGATTACTTCCGATATAGATTTGGCCACAGTAGGAAACATTGTCTCCAGTTGAATTTTCTTCGCTCCAACGAATTCTTTGTGTAGGTTCGGTGCAATTTTTTCATTCAGTTTTAGAAAAAACAGCCATTCGTCTTCTGTCGAGAAATCTCTTAGTCCATTTACTACAACAGCTAATTCATCTACAGGTCCATTGACCGATCTATCCCGTTTGGTACGCTTTATAAGTTCACATAAAACTAGCTGCTCTTGAGAATTGAATCCTTTCAACTCTTGCAGAAGTGCGGGCTCTATAGCAGTAGTAGACTCTGAATGAGGTAGGGAATCCGGTATTTCTACCGCAACGGACTTTCTTTCACCGATTGTCATTTTCTATTTATCCGCGTTAATAGGTGAGAAGGTAAGAAGGGCGTAAACGGACCGTTCTACGCCGTCGGCTTGTACGAATTCGTCTGCTTTTGTATCGAGGAAGTCTTGATGGACGGTAGCCGGGTAGCCGGAGGATGAGTACTGATGCTGCAAATATCCCAGCAGTCGCCCAATATCGAGCAAAGTGTGGCGATAGCCTCGGGGGCCATATATAAGCATGTACCTCCAAGGGCAGGCGATGACGATTAACATGGTCGAATACTCTTCAAGGCGCACGGGCGACGATCTCCAGAAAAGGTCGGGCAAAAGTGTGGCTTCATTTTCCACTTTACGCTCAACCCATAAATAGTCTAACTCTGGAACTACGCGGAAGAGTACTCCATCATTCAACACGAGCAGGTCAGCAGCATAGAGCAAATTGGTCAGAGAGCTTGGTTTGGAAAAGTGGTTCAGTGGGCCTTGGAGCCAATCAGGAAGTTGGTCATAAGGAATTCTCAACCCAGAGCCGTCGGCAATCAAGATTTCTTCATCAACGCGATAGGCGGTTTCAAAGAACCACCGGCGCACCTGTTCAAGCGTTGAAGCATCAGAGGGAATCTGGAGAGTTGAGTGAGGGTTCAATTTTGAATTCTCGTGGTACAATTCGGCCACATGCGGTTTTGTCCTAGCTTGTCGATAAAGATAATCCGAAGCCGCCGAGTGGCTTAAGTCAATACTGTGAGGCGAAGGTATAATTGGCAATTCCAGAAACATCTTAAGGTTTTTCAATAGAGAATCTGAAGCAATATGAGAAGATTCGTCAGTCATTTTGTACTCCGTTTAGTGAGTTATACTAGATTGACAGGATATGCTTTGAATTGGGCAGTATCCAATCTAACGAGATGTTTAGAGAAACAAGTGTCTATACCCATTTCTCATCCCGACAGATACAGGCGATCTGGGCAGTTTCAGAATTTCTTCGTAATCGACATAGGGCTTTTCAAAGTTGATTCGTAAGCATCGGCCTACCAAGGAAGATTTTCCAGACAGGAGAAAAGATGAGACGGTGCTTGCCACAAAACCGGCGGCTATGCTGGCGTAGGGGGGAAACGCAAATTGATGGCTATAAAGGCCATTCTTGCTCATTTCCTCTTTATAGGTATAGTACTCGCTGTTCTGAATAGATAAGGTCGCTTCCGATTGGATTTCAAATTCGTTGTAGCAGCACGTTTCACCCGGCACATAAATGGGACCGATGCAGGATTCGCTTCCGTCCATAAATGCAGACATCCATGGCTTTTCGGCAGAAAGAGCCGTAAGATCCATGGTATGGAAGAGATGAGAAGAGAATACTTCAGAGGTGACGACAACGAAGTTTGAATCGCTAAACAGACTTTCTACGGCCCCTTGATTATGATAGGGTTCTTTGATCGCCTTGAAACGATTGTAACCGAGTTCTGACAGATGAGATTCCAAGCACTCAACATACGACCGTCCTTTTTCTATGTAAGTCTGAGGTAGGTTAAACTGAGCCTGATCAACTGCGACGTTTTCGACTTGTCGATCATCCAGAACTTGCATATGGCCGACTCCAATCTTCGCGAGTTCTTCCGCTACACGGCTGCCTATATAACCGGCTCCTACGATACCAAGACAAATGTTGTCGAATATCTGGTTTTCACCTGTGATGGCATTCAAATAGCTTGCAATAGGGCTCTCATCGGCTGGAGAGATAAACCCTTGAGAAGCCAAAGTAGAGAGCAGCTCTTCTACATCTTCAAGTTCGTCCTCTCCAACTACTTTTTGTTCTTGGAGATCGCGCAGAGAAGCTGGCGAGGCCAAACGACGGAGCACCCGACCTAGAAGATGACTTCTCCCTTCGTCCCGGATAGTTTGGTTGAATTGTGATCTCACACCGTGTAGCACCAAGATCTCATCTTCACCACAAAAAATGAACTTGAGTGAGGGATTGAGTACGAAATGATGTTCGGCAACAATGGGTTCGGTCTTGGTTCTCATGAACATCCTCTTTTCTGGTTTAAGTGCCTGCCCGTATCAATCGTAGACTGCTACGGGCAGGGCGAATCAAAACAGCCTCAGCCGTAATAACAAAGCATTACGGAGATGTATAATAGCAGTCCTAGCTGAGAATCATTGGGTGGGGACACTTATGACGGTGCAATGGCAGTTGCAGCAGCAGCAACCGTTGGTCTTTGCTGGCGATATATGGCTATTAAACTGATTCGATACGATTCTGAGTTTCATAGTGCGTCCTCCTTGGCTTGAAGCCATTAGTTGGGTTACTTGAGATGAGATACTGTAAGAATGGCAGTGGCAGCGGCACCGCTACCGGCGATCTCGCGGGCTATCTCACTATCTTGTGTACGAGAGTGCAACAATGACAGTGGCAACAGCAGCAGCAACCGCCACTATTTATCATCGCCGGTCCCATATACCCTGTGAACTGATTCGATACGATTTTGAGCTTCATAGGCTTTCCTCCTTGGCTCGATCAGCCATCCGTTTTGTAGCCGGTTGAGATGCGACACAGCAGCAATGGCAGCAACAGCCGACCGTTCTGTTTGCTTCCATGTCTTAAATCCTGCTGATGATTTGAAGCACGGCTGAGGCTTCAGCGGGAATAAAAGCGAAAAACGTGCCAAGAAATACGCCAGATAATTGAATCGTCATTTTTGTTCTTTAAGTTATTGTAATTAATTGATTTATACAATAAGACTTCTTTTGACAACAGTCTTCGCTCCAACTGGGCGATACGCCCAAGCGTATCGCCTCCGCAACACCATTGTCGGCCAAGGGTTACGAAAAAAGCAGCTACGGCACCGCGGCTACCCGCACTGGGTAGTGCGTCAGCGTGAACTCACCCGAGAAAATCAAAATATAACACGTGTGCATAAAAATAAAAGCGTACCATAAACTTGCCAGCTTATCTACTAAGGTAAAAACCCCTGCGCTGATAGATTCGGCACGGGGGTTTTTCTTGTAACTTCAAAAAAATTATGTTCAAACTGACGCATTACCCACACCCGCATTTGATTGACAACTGCATATATGTTCACTATATTAAACAGGCGGAGAATTGCTTAAATTAGCAGTCGCACCAAGGAGAGCGACTCCCCTTCCTGCTCCCTCTGATGCTTCTGCTCTCTCCTGCATTTTAAGTCTCCCATTGTCCGCCGGTCGCGCGTCCTTCCCCCTAGGAATCGCGGCTCGTTCTACATATAAACCTCTTATGGAAGCAATGGCCAAGACAGCAACCAACGGCCGCGCCAACGGCAAGGCCACGTACGACGAAAGCAAGATCAAGACCCTCTCTTCACTTGAGCACATCCGCCTGCGGACCGGCATGTACATCGGCCGCCTCGGCTCGGGTGCCGATCCCGACGATGGCATCTACGTATTGCTCAAGGAGGTCATCGATAATGCCGTCGATGAGTTCATCATGGGCTGTGGCAAGCAGATCGACGTCGAGATCGACCAAGGGTTAGTCCAAGTCCGCGACTACGGCCGCGGCATTCCCCTCGGCAAAGTAGTAGAGTGCGTCTCGGTCATTAACACCGGTGCCAAATACAACGACGACGTCTTCCAGTTTAGCGTGGGGCTCAACGGCGTCGGCACCAAGGCCGTCAACGCGCTTTCGGCCCACTTCGTCGTCCGTTCCTACCGAGATGGCCGGTGCGCCGAAGTGCTCTTTGAGCGCGGCGAACTGAAAAAGCAAAAGAAGAGCCGAGCGCCCGATGAGCCCGACGGCACGTACGTCGAGTTTTTGCCCGATCCAGACATCTTTGGCGAATACGCCTTCAACCACGAGTTCGTCGAGCGTCGGATGTGGAACTACGCCTGCCTCAACCGGGGCCTGCGCCTGTATTTCAATCGCCAAAAATTCGAGTCCAAACAGGGTTTGCTCGACCTCCTCAAAAGCGAGGCCGGCGGTTCGGTTCTCTACCCGCCCGCTTACCACAAAGGCCAGTACCTCGAATTTGCCTTCACACACGTCGATAGCTACGGCGAATCCCATCGCTCCTTTGTCAACGGCCAGTACACAGCCGACGGCGGCACTCACCAGAGCGCGTTCCGCGAGGGCGTGCTCAAAGGCGTCAACGAGTTTTACAAGAAATCCTTCAACGGCGTCGATGTCCGCGACGGGGCCTTTGGCGTCGTCGCCGTCAAAGTCAAGGAGCCGGTTTTTGAGTCGCAAACCAAAAACAAGCTGGGCAATACCGACATCCGCGGCTGGATCGTCAACGAAACCCGCGAAGCCATTGTCGATTTTCTCCACAAAAATCGCGAAACCGCGCAAAAACTCGAAGCGCGCATCGTCCACAACGAAAAGCTGCGCAAGGAGCTAAACGCGGTTAAAAAGGAAGCCAAGGAGGCCGCTCGCCGCATCGAGATCAAAATTCCCCAGCTCAAGGACTGCAAGTACCACAAAGGCGACAAGAAGCGCGGCGAAGAATCGACGATCTTCCTCGCCGAAGGGCAGTCGGCCGCTGGCTCGATAGTCTCTTCGCGCGACCCCGAAACCCAGGCCATCTTCACCCTCAGGGGCATGCCGCAAAACCTCTTCGGCAAAACCCGCGCCTCCATCTACAAAAACGAAGAACTCTACAATATGATGATGGCCCTCGGGATCGAGGAAGACATAGACAACCTGCGCTACAACCAAGTCGTCATGGCAACCGACGCAGATGTTGACGGCTTCCACATCCGCAATATCCTGATGACCTTCTTCCTCACCTATTTCGAAGAGCTAGTCACCTCGGGTCACGTCTATATCCTCGAAACCCCGCTCTTCCGGGTCCGCAACAAACAAGAGACCTACTACTGCTACGATGAGCGCGATCGCCAACGCGCCGCAAAAAAGCTCAAAGGCACCGCGGAAGTCACCCGCTTCAAGGGCCTTGGCGAGATTTCTCCCAAGGAGTTTGGCCAGTTCATCAATGGCGACATGCGACTGGTCAAAGTCGGCGTCCGCTCGCTCGACACCGTCCCCGAGACCCTCTCCTTCTACATGGGCAAGAACACCCCCAACCGCCGCGACTACATTATGGAGCATCTAGTCTAATGGCCTATATCGACAGTCTCTACGACAACTACTTCCTCGAATACGCTTCCTACTCCATCAGGGACCGCGCGATTCCGCACATCGACGACGGGCTCAAACCCGTCCAGCGCCGCATCCTCCACGCGCTGCACAAGATCGACGACGGCAAATTCCACAAGGTCGCCAATGTAGTAGGACAGACCATGCAGTACCACCCGCACGGCGACCAGTCGATCTACGGCGCGCTCATAGTGTTGGCCAACAAGGATCTCTTCATCGAGAAACAGGGCAACTTCGGCAATATCTTCACAGGCGACGAAGCCGCCGCCGCCCGCTATATCGAGTGCCGGCTCACACCACTGGCCAAACAGGTGCTCTTCAACAAGGCACTAACCGACTACGTCGATTCCTACGACGGTCGCAATCAGGAACCAGTGGTTTTCCCCGCCAAAATTCCGGTGCTGTTGGCCCAAGGTGCCGAAGGCATTGCCGTCACCCTAGCGACCAAGATACTCCCGCACAATCTCACTGAACTATTAGAAGCCCAAATCGCCTACTTGCAAGACCGCCCCTTCCAACTCCGCCCTGATTTCCCCACCGGCGGCCTAGCCGATTTCTCCGCATACAACGACGGCAATGGCAAAGTCTTAGTCCGCGCCCGGCTCGACACCGCCGACCCCAAGCGCATCGTCATCCGCGACCTGCCCTTCGGCACCACCACCGAACAACTCATCGCTTCCATTGAAGACGCC
Organism: Candidatus Latescibacterota bacterium; assembly: GCA_022820705.1. Lineage (GTDB taxonomy): Bacteria > Latescibacterota > UBA2968 > UBA8231 > UBA8231. Next base: position 7,912 of record JAJEEZ010000362.1, read on the forward strand.
GCGCGCAAGAACAAAATCAAGATCGGCACCATCTCCGACTACACCGCTGAAAACGTCGAGATCGAAATCAAGCTGCCGCGTGGCACCTACACCGAGGAGGTGGTGGATGCGCTCTACGCCTTCACCGACTGCGAGTTATCAATTTCAGCCAACCTGATGCTGATCAACGAACACAATCGGCCTCAAGTGATGAGCGCCACTGAAGTCCTGCAACACAACGTCGATCGCCTCGTCGATACCCTTAAGGCCGAGCTGCACCTCGAAGCCGAGCAGCTCAACGACCGGCTCCACGCCAAGACCCTCGAACAAATCTTTATCGAAAACCGCATCTATAAGGCCATTGAGGAGCAGACCACCACGGACGAAGTGGCCTTAGCGGTGCGCACCGGGCTTTGGCCTTTTGCCCCGCAGCTCAAACGCGATATTACCGACGACGATATCGAAACCCTGCTCAAAATTCCGATCCGCCGCATCTCGCGCTACGACATCAATCGCGCTGAAAAAGAGATGAAGGAAATCCGCACCCGACTGCGCCAGATCAAGAAGCATTTGGATGGCATTATTCCCTATACCATCGCCTTTCTTCAGGATCTCATTGACAAATACCGCGACCAGTTTCCGCGCTGCACCGAAATCGTGGAAATCGAAAGAGTCGATGCGCGCTCGGCTGCCAACCGCAACCTCAAGCTCCGCTACGACAAAAAGACCGGCTATCTCGGCCACCAAATCAGTGGCACCACCCTCTGCGACGTATCGCTCTACGACTCTGTGCTCGCCATCCGCAAGGACGGCACCTACTCGGTCGTCCACGCGCCGGACAAACTCTTCGTCGGCAAGGGTATGCTCTACTGCGGCTTGGTCGATAAGGACCTAATTTTCACCGTTGTCTATAAGGACAAGGCCGGGGCTTCCTACATCAAGCGCTGCACAATCGACAAGTTCATCTTAGGCCGCAGCTACGATCTCGTACCCGCCGATTGCAAGGTGCTCAAGCTGACCACCGACTCCGACAAACAGATCGCCCTCAACTACAAGCCCAAGCCGCGCCTCCGCAAACTCAACGAGGTCTTCCCCATCAGCGAATATCCCGTGCGCGGGCTTCGCGCCGGCGGCATCCGCCTGAGTACCAAAGAGTTGGAAGGCTGCAAACTATTGTAGAATCCAAGCGATGGAATACGAGCGGCCGCGTCCTACCTGATGGCTATCCGAGCTTGATCGCGCCTAGATTCTCTTTGAACATCAGCGAGCTAAGGACGATATAGTCGGCTCCAGCTCGCTGATGTTATTTTTAATCGGCACTTAATCACAGCAAGGAAAACGACCTATGACCGCTACTCCAGCAGCCATGGACTGGGACCTGACGAGCTATTTCGCTGAATTTGATGGCCCGGCCATGCGGCAATTCAAAGATGAACTGCAACGGGACATTGCAACGGCACGCGAACAAGCCGCCGCCCTAGCACCGCTCGCCGAGGACAATGCCGACGCCTGGGAGGCCGTATTCCTCCTGACTGAGGGTCTGACCGACCGCCTCTCCCATCTAGGTTCCTACCTCGGCTGCCTCACTGCGGCGGACGCTCGCAATGAAGACTACGCCCGCGAAGAAGCCGCCTTTGCCCTGCTAGCGGCCGAGAGCGAAAAACTCGACGTCGAACTCCTGCGCGCGCTCAAGGACGCCTCCGACGAAATGTTTGCTACGTTCGCCCAACGGCCCGCCTTGGCCGACTGCGGCCACTTCCTCCGCCGCCAGCGCGAAGACGCGCAGCGCACCATGAGCCCGGAAAAGGAGATGCTCTCTGCCGACCTCGGCGTTGACGGTCTCCACGCTTGGGGCCGCCTCTACGACTCAATTTCCGGCAAGCTCGAATTCGACATGGCGTTTCCCGACGGCCGCACCGAGCGCCGCCCCATGTCGCAGCGCCGCGCCCTGATGGAAGACCCCGACCGCCGAGTGCGCCAAGCCGCCTTCGATGGCGGCAACCAAGCCTGGGAAAACGTGGAAGACGTCGCCGCCGCCGCGCTCAACGCCATCTCGGGGACGCGGCTGACCCTCAACCAGCATCGCGGCGTTGACCACTTTCTCGATGTCGCCCTCTTCCAAGCCTCCACTTCGTCCCAAACCCTCGATGCGATGTTTGCGGCTATAACCGACCAAATCGAACTGCCCCGCCGTATCCTCGCCCTAAAAGCGCAACTCATGGGCACCGAGGGAGTGGCTTGGTACGATCTAGGCGCACCGCTGCCGCTACCCGACCAAGGGCAGATCTCTTGGGCAGAGGCACAGGACCTCGTCTCCCGCTCCTTTGCAGCGGCCTACCCACACCTAGGCGAGTTCCTCAACCAAGTCTATGAACGCCAATGGATCGAACACGCGCCCCGCCCCGGCAAGCGGCCCGGCGCCTTTTGCACCGGCTCGCTGTTGACCCGCGAGTCCCGCGTCTATATGACCTACAACGACACCCTCGGCGATGTGATCACGCTCGCCCACGAGATCGGCCACGCCTTCCACAACTACATCATGCGCGACATGCGCACCTACGCCCAATTCGATCCGATGACGCTGGCCGAGTCGGCCTCGACCTTTGGCGAAATGATCCTCACCGAGGGCATCCTCGCCGATCCTTCCTTCAGCCCGGCCCAAAAGGCCAGTGCCCTCAACCAAGAAATTGGCCACGGCGCGATCTTCCTACTCGACATCCCCGTGCGCTACCAGTTCGAGAAAAAGCTCTACGAGGAGCGCGCCGACGGCGAACTCACAGTCAGCCGCCTCAAAGAGCTGATGGTCGAAACCCAGCGCGAAGTCTTCGGTGACGCGCTTGCCCAAGGAGGCGAAGACTCTTACTTCTGGGCCTCAAAACTCCACTTCTACATCACCGGCGTAACCTTCTACAACTTCCCTTACACTTTCGGCTTTCTACTCAGCCGTGGCCTATATTCAATGTTTAAACAAGAGGGTAGCGACTT
>JAJEEZ010000395.1:0-9452 GCA_022820705.1 Candidatus Latescibacterota bacterium
GGCACCGCGCTGCCAGCGCCGCCAGCCGCCTATGGGCGACGCACCTTTTGCCGGCCGCGGCTGAGCATCCGCAGGCACCCCGATCTCCTCTATTGGAACCGAGCGGCGGTGACGGCGGCGCTTGGACGCAGGATGGTCGCGTTGGCTCATCGACAAGAAGAAAAAATCCATCGGCAGCGCGGTGCAGATGGATTTTTCACGCAAAAACGAGGTGGGAAAGCGCTATTTCTTTTGAGCTTGGGGTCTGGGCTCGGACGTAAGGGGCTTTGCCGCTTCGCCGTCTGGGGTACCTTTTTGAACTTGGGATCTAGGCCCAAACGGGTCGGGCTTTGCCGCTTCACCACCCGAGGCATCTGCTGCCGGCGACTCGCTCTTCTTATGGTTTTCCATTGAACAAGAGCCGTGAAAAATCGCGCCCTCGGAGACTGTGAACGAGTCGGTGTACACGTCGCCGGTAAAGCGCGACTGCGTGTCCAACCGCACCTTATCGGCGCGCACGGTGCCATTCACGACACCGTCGATGTACGCGTCTTTGCACTGCAAAGTAGCATCGGCCTCGCCCGACTGGCTGATCGTTAGTTCCCCCGTACAGGTAAGTTCACCTTTGAATACGCCGTCTATTCTGACGCTGTTATCTACCGTCAGCTTGCCTTCAAAGTGGCTACCACGACCGATGATCGTATTGAGCGCTTGTCCGTTGCTAACGGCAGTACCCTTCTTTTTGTTGCTCAGCATTTCTATCCTAACTGTTACGCGTTTCTACGACCCCTTAACCGTGATTTTTGGAATATACAATACAGCATTGGGCGAATCAACAAGCGGTGCGCCGCATCAATTGGCCGCGCGCTTCTTGCGCACGGCACGCAGGGCCTTGCGGATTTCCTCCTGCTCCTGCAGTTGCTCGCTGACCACCATGGCGACCTCGCTCGTCAGGCCCTCGACCGAGGTCGTGGTAATCACCGGAATGCCGTAGGCGGCACTCGTTTCAATGAGATAGTCCTGAATTTTGAGGATCTCTTCCAAGTGCTTCATATAGCGATGAGCCGAGCGCGACGGAGCCTCGCTGGCGCGCTGGGCAAAGCGATCCTCAAAGGCGTCGCGCCCAGGCAATTCCAAACAGATGGATGTGATAAAAGCATCGCCAGCGTATCCCTCTAAGTCCAGCATATCGCTGATTAGGTGTACGCCGTCGATGATGACGCTGGTGTTTTCCTCGATGCAGCGGCTGATGATGGCCTTGACCCCAACGCAAACACTGCGCGCCTGCTCGCGAAACCCGGCGACGACCGCGTCTTGATGATCAGTCGCAGGAACGACCTTCCAAGCAGTGTACGAGGAGGTGTGCAGGGCCGGCACCAACTCCTGTGCAAGCGTCAAGCGCATGACTTGACGCAAATCGTCGGTAGCTACTACCCGGGGAATATCGAGCAAATTGGCCAGCGCAATCGCCAACGAGGTTTTGCCGACCCCGCTGGCACCGCCGATGAGGATGATCAGGGGTTTATCTACATCGCCCCAAGCGCGCCACAAGCGGTAGCGCTCGGCAAAGGACTTGTCAAAGGACTTTTCGATCAACTCTGCCGCCAGATCCTCCAACTCCCAGTGCGCGATGCGCTGGCGGCGCTGGTCAATCAAGCGAGCTTCAATCGTCTGTGCAATCTCGTAGCTCTGGTCTGGAGCTAGGCCAGACGCCTGAATGGAATCCGACAGCAACTCCTTGGAAAAAGGCCGCGACCCACTCTTGCGCTCGACGATGATGGTAGTAGGCTGGCGCTCCCAGAAAATTAGATCGCCGACCTCGTACGCGTCGAATCCCTTGCGAATGGCCCTATGTACGAGCTGCACCATCTCCTTCTTGCGCACCAGTTCTGCTTTGCCCAAAGACGCGCGCACCGCATTGGCCACAGCGCGGGCGTCTTCGTGACTGAAGCCGCGCTCAATCAGGTAATGCACCAGCATCCCGCGCATAAAGGGTATGCGCTTTTTGCCATCGACTATAGTTGCCACGATGAGTGGTCCCTTTTATTAGCTCGTAGCGTTGGCGTCTTCCTACGCCGCAATCGTCTGCGCCAATCCCTCCGCCAGCCCAACCCTCGGCTCGTAGCCCAACTCGGCCCGGGCGCGCGATATATCGGCTGACGAAAAGCGGATATCACCCACCCGAGGCGGGGCGAACATCGGCGCCAACTCGGTCCCTAAAATTTGGTTGAGCGCGTCGATCAATTCCAGTAGCGACGCGCTGCGACCGCAGCCGATATTGTATATCCGCCCGGCGACGCCCGGAGTAGTACTGGCCCTCATATTGGCCTCTACCACATCGCCGACATAGACAAAATCGCGCGATTGGAGGCCGTCGCCGCAAACGGTTGGCGACTCGCCGGCTCGCATCCGCGCGACAAAAATCGAGATGACGCCCGAGTACGGGGAAGACGGTATCTGCCGAGGGCCAAAGACGTTGAAGTAGCGCAAGCCAACTACCTCCAAGCCGTAGATCTGGCTATACACTCGGGCGTAGTGCTCGGCCATAACCTTGGAAACCGCGTAGGGCGACTCGGGTTCAGGTAGCATATTCTCGCGCTTGGGCATTTGCGGGTTGTTGCCATACACCGAAGCCGAACTGGGAAAAACCACTCGGCGCACCCCCGCCTGCCGCGCCGCTTCTAACAGCCGCAGCGTTCCCACGGCGTTGACTTCCTGATCGACGAGGGGCTGCTCGACCGAAGCGGGCACCGACACGATGGCGGCGTGGTGCAGGACGCAATCGACCTGCTGCACTACCTCGGCGAGCAAGGCTGCGTCGCGAATATCGCCCTCGACGAACTCTATCTCGCCTAGAATTTCGGCCAAGTTTTCGCGCCGCCCCGTGCTCAAGTCGTCGAGAACCCGCACTGTGTGTCCTTCTTCACACAAGCGCTGACACAGATGAGAACCAATAAATCCCGCTCCACCCGTAACCAAATACCGACTCATATTTCCTCGCATCAAAGTTGGTTGCGCTAATATAGCAACGCCAAGGCGGCCGCGCACAACGCCTTGAGCAGCGCAATCGACTTGTTGATTTTCGCCTGTGCTTGTATATTTGCAAAACTCACACGAGGCGGTGTGGGAGGCCATGGCGCGCGCTGTGGCCTTTTTTATTTTTTAGCTCTATTACGCTATGCTCCAACAACGCATTCCCGACCCCTGTGCCCTCGTCATCTTCGGTGCCTCGGGAGACCTAACTCGGCGCAAACTGGTGCCGGCCATCTGGCACTTGCATCACCAAGGTCGCCTGCCCCAAGCCTTTCATCTAGTGGGCGTTGCCCGCCGTGAATGGGACGACGACCTCTTCCGCCAAAAGATGAAGGAGTCCTTGGCCGAATTCGTCGGCCCGCTCGACGACAGCGCGCGGGATGCCTTCCTCGCCAAATTCCACTACGTGCGCGGCGACCCGGGCGATCCGGCGACCTACGCCGCGCTCAAAGCACGGCTCGAAGCTCTCGACCGCGAATGCGGCACCGAGGGCAATCGCTGCTTTTACTGCTCGGTGCCGCCGCAGATCTACCGCGACATCGTCGAGCAGCTAGGGCACGCCGGCCTTAGCTGCCAACACCGCGACCACCACGGCTGGTGCCGGATCATCGTCGAAAAGCCATTCGGCCACAACTACGACTCAGCCCGCGAACTTAACCAAGCCCTGCACTCGGTCTTTACCGAAGAGCAGATCTATCGCATCGACCACTACCTCGGCAAAGAGACCGTGCAGAACATCCTCGTCTTTCGCCTCGGCAATTCAATTTTTGAGCCGCTGTGGAACAGGCGCTACGTCGATCACGTGCAGATCACCGCGGCTGAGAGCGTCGGCGTGGAACACCGCGCCGGCTACTACGACCAATCGGGTGCCCTGCGCGACATGATCCAAAATCACCTCTTGCAGGTTCTCTGCGTCATTGCCATGGAGCCGCCTTCCTCGTTTGACGCCGAAAGCGTGCGCCTCGAAAAGCTCAAGGTGCTCAAGGCGATCCGCCCCATCCGCATCGGCCAAGTTGACCGCTATGCGGTGCGCGGCCAGTACGGACCCAGCGAGGACGAACCGGGCTATCTACAAGAAGAAGACGTGCCCCCAAACTCGCGCACCGAGACCTTCGCCGCCCTCGAATTCACCGTAGATAACTGGCGCTGGCAAGGGGTGCCGTTTTACGTGCGCACGGGCAAGCGCATGGCCAAGCGCACCAGCACAGTCACTCTGCAATTCCACCAGCCTCCACACCTAATTTTCGCCCAAGCCGACGCCTTATCCCCTAGCACGCTCACCATCCGCATCCAGCCCGAAGAGGGGATCTCGCTTTCCTTCAACGGCAAAGTTCCCGGTCCCGATGTCCACTTGGGCACCGTCAACATGGACTTCAACTACGCCGATTCGTTTGGCGGCCGCACACCCGAAGCCTATGAAACCTTAATCCTCGACTGCCTGCTCGGCGACGCGACGCTCTACTCAGACAGCGATTGGATCGAGCAGTCGTGGGCACTCCTAACGCCCATCCTCGACGCTTGGCAAGCACCTTCATCGGGTGAGGTGCCCTCTTATCCGGTCAGTGCCGCCGGCCCCAAGGAAGCCAACGAACTGCTCGGGGAGGCTTGGAGAAAGTGGGCACCCCTGTGATCATCGCCGGTGATGTCGGCGGCACCAAAACGTACCTCGCCGCTTTCGACCCAGACGCCCAAGGCTTCGCCCCTCTCGTCGAGCGGCGCTACCAAACTGCATCCTACCCCAGCGCCGGTGCGCTGCTCAAGGCTTTCGCCGACGAGACGCAGATCAACCCCAGCCGCACGGTCTTAGGCGTCCCCGGCCCCGTCCATCAGCTTCCCGTCCGCGCCGTCAATCTGCCTTGGCTCATCGACCCCAGCGAAATTTCAGCGGTACTCAACGATACTGACGTCCACCTGCTCAACGACCTGCAAGCGACTTCCTACGGCACCTTGGTATTGGAGCCGGACGATATGTGTCCACTCAACTAGGGACAACGCGACCCAAAGGGCAACATCGCCGTCATCGCCGCTGGCACCGGACTAGGTGAGGGAGGCTTGTGCTGGGCCGAGGGCCGCTACGCAGCAATCGCCTCTGAGGGAGGACACGCGACCTTTGGGCCAAGTTCCCCGCTCGAAGCCGAGCTTTGGAGTTTCCTCAACGAGCGCTACGGCCACGTTAGCTGGGAAAGGGTTATCTCGGGCCAAGGCTTGGCCGCGATCTACGACTTTCTGTGCGAACGGCATCCCGACCGCGCCGACGCCTCTCTGGCTCCAGAGGCAGAACAACCCGACCGCGCCGACGCCATCGCTCGCGCCGGCCTCGAAAGCCACTCTGCGCTAGCTGTAACGGCCCTCGACCTCTTCGCACTCCTCTACGGCCGCGAAGCCGGAAACTTGGCACTCAAGCTGATGTCTTCGGGGGGAGTCTTCGTCGGCGGCGGCATTGCGCCTAAGATCCTCGCCAAGCTGCGCGACGGCCGCTTTATGGAGGGCTTTATGGACAAAGGCCGCATGGGCGAGCCCCTCGCGGGCATTCCCGTCCATGTCGTACTCAACGACAAGACCGCGCTGCTAGGTGCCGCCTATTGGGGAGCGCAGGTTTAGCCGAGTAATTCTTTGAGCCGTCGGCCAATCTGCTCAGGCTCGCCTTCCTTGAGACACATCGGCCCAAAAATCACCGCACCCTCGTACACATATGTCGGGTTAGCGGCGATTGGCGGCCGACCTTCCTGTAGTTCCCTGACCAGTTCCAACGCCGTCGTGCCCGCGGCTTCCTCGTCGAGCACCAGCCGCGCGGTCGGAATCTCGGAGCGCTTGCGGTCGGCGACCACCGCAATCTCGGCGTGTCGCAGCACTCCGCACGCGGCGACCAATTCCTCCATCAGCGCAGACCAGCGCTGCCGCCGCTCCTCCGGGTCTTCAGCCACAAAAAGGCGCAGCGCCTTCACCAACCCTGCGATCTCCTCCTTGCCGACCTTGCAGGGCCGCCCAATACCGTGCTGCGGGGCACCGGGTAGCTGCGACTTGTCGATCAAACTCGCCGGCGGCTCCCACAACTCGGGCATTACGTCGAGGTCCTGGTGTTGCAGTGCGGCCGCGGCGATCAAATCCCGTCGCCCGCACAAAATCCCCGAAGCCTGCGGCCCGCCGATGGCCTTGCCGCCGCTAAAGGCGACCAAATCAGCTCCAGCGGCAATGAAGCGCTGCAAATTGCTCGCCGGCGGCAACTGCCCCGCCGCATCCACGATCACCGGCACACCACCCTTGCGCGCCGCAGCCACTACCTCTTCCAACGACGGCTGCGTGTGCGCGTACGCCACGTACACAATCGCCGCCGTCTGCTCGCTGATCGCCGCCTCGATCTCCCACCCTTCCGCATCGCGTATTCCCGCTCCAGAAAAGCGGTCGGCAATCCCCACTTCCGCCAGTTCGATTCCCACCGAGCGCACTGCGTGGTCGTAGAAGTTTCGGTGGCTACGCGCCATAATCACTTCGTTCTTCATCCCGGACGTATCCGGCAAGCGGTTCATCTTCCCTGGATCCAATCCGGTCACACAAGCGGCCGTCCCCAGCAACAAGCCCGCCGCCGCGCCACTCGTCACGTATCCGGCCTCCGCACCAGTAATCTCGGCGATAATCTCCCCAGCCCGTGCCTGCATCTGCGCTATATCCACGCAGCGTTCCGAAGCCTGCCGCATGGCCTCGGCCACCTCTGGGTGCATGATCGCCCCGCTCAATCGCGTCGCTGGTCCTACGGCGTTGATAATGGGATCGATGCCTAATTCTTGATATATGTCCATGTTTAGAGCGGCTTTCCCCCCCCATTGTATAGTAAGCCGGGGGCTGGAAAACGAGCACAGAGTGCCCGCACTTCAGCCGCGATCTCGGCGTATTCCGCTTTCCGGTCGTCGAGTTCCAACGCTTTATTGGCCCGGACCCGAGTCACTCGATCCATCCACTCGGCCAACTGCTCCATCTCCTCGGCACCAAATCCCCGACTGGTAATCGCCGGCGTGCCGATGCGGATGCCGCTGGGCTTGCGCGCCGGCCGCGGATCAAAGGGCACGCGATTGAAATTGCAGACGATGCCCGCTGCGTCCAGCGCCTTGGCCATCACATAACCAGTAATGCCCTTGTTGGTCACGTCCATGAGGATCAGGTGGTTGTCGGTACCGCCCGAGCTGAGGGCAAAACCGCGCGCCGACAGCGCAGCGGCCAAAGTCTGAGCGTTGGCGACAATCTGCTGGGCATACTGCTTAAACTCCGCGCTCATCGCCTCCTTGAGCGCCACGGCAATCGCCGCGGTGGTACTGTTATGCGGTCCGCCCTGCAAGCCTGGGAACACCGCCTTATCAATGGCTTCGGCGTACTGCGCCCGGCACAAGATCATCCCGCCGCGCGGCCCCCGCAGCGACTTGTGGGTAGTCGTAGTTACCACATCTACGTGCGGCACGGGACTGGGATGTACCCCAGCGGCCACCAACCCAGCAATATGCGCGATGTCGGCGACCACGATGGCCCCCACCGAATGCCCAATCTCAGCAAATCGCGCAAAGTCAACGATGCGCGGATAGGCCGTACCCCCGCAGAACAGCAGCTTGGGCCGGTTCTCTTTAGCCAGTGCTTCGACTTGGTCGAAGTCGATTTCGCCCGAGTCCCGGCACACACCGTATTGCACGGACTTGTAGTGCATTCCCGAAATGCTGACTCGATCGCCGTGCGTCAGATGGCCTCCGTGCGCCAGCGCCAAGCCCATGACCGTATCGCCCGGCGCGCACAGGCCGACGTACACGGCCTGATTGGCCGGCGAGCCCGAATAGGGCTGCACATTGACGTGCTCGGCACCAAAAACCTCCTTGGCGCGCTCGATGCAGAGCCGCTCGATCTTGTCGATTTCTCGCTGGCCCTCGTAGTAGCGCGCGCCTGCATATCCTTCGGAATACTTATTCGTCAGGATGGAACCGCTGGCTTCGAGTACGGCTTGACTGGCGTAATTTTCAGATGGGATCAGGCGAATTTTGTTGTGCTGACGCCTGTTTTCAGCGCGAATGATAGCCTCGACCTCCGGGTCCACTGCCGCTAGCGTCCCGGCGATTTCGGGCTGCACCGCCACTGCCTCCATTGGTTTTGTCCTCCCCAGCGCGTTTGTTAATTTTGGTTTGAATAGCTCACAAAAATTACGGCGGGGTATTTCTATGAGCAAGTATCTGGGCATCGACGCTAGCACCCAATCCATCACCGGCCTGCTCATCGATGCGGAGCAACGTACTATCGTCGCCGAAGCGTCCATCAACTTCGACGAGCACTTCAAAGCCACGTATGGAGTCGTCAACGGCGTCCTCGACCTCGGTGAAGGCGTGGTCCACAGCGCACCCCTGATGTGGGCTGAAGCACTGGACCTGCTCCTGCAAACGCTCGCCGACCAAGGCCGCGATCTAGGAAAAGTGCGAGCTGTCGCCGGCAGCGGCCAGCAGCACGGCACCGTCTATCTCAACGCCAGCGCTGGCCCAGCGCTAGCCCGTCTATCGCCCGACCAGCCGCTCAAAGACCAACTCGCCGCCATCTTCGCCCGACCAACTTCTCCCATCTGGATGGACACTTCCACGGCCTCGCAATGCGCCGAGATCGAAGCAGCCGTCGGCGGACGCGATGCACTCCTCGCGCTCACCGGCAACGCGGCCTTTGAGCGCTTCAGCGGCCCGCAGATCCGCAAGTTTTACCAGACCGAACCCGACGCTTACGCTGACACCGCTTACATCGGCTTGGTCAGCTCCTACGTCGCTAGCCTGCTCGCCGGTCAACTTGTCGGCGTTGACCCCGGCGACGGCAGCGGCACCAACATGATGGACATTGCCGCACGCCAGTGGAGCACGCGCGCGCTCGACGCTACCGCTCCCGACCTAGCCGCCAAACTCCTACCCATCGCCCCTTCCGGCCACCCCGTCGGCCCCATCAGTCCTTATTACGTGAGTCGCTACGGCTTTGCGGACGATTGTCTCGTATTGCCTTTTTCCGGCGACAATCCGTGCAGCCTCATCGGCCTCGGCCTCGTCTCCCCTGGACAAGTCGCCCTGAGCTTGGGTACTTCGGACACCCTGTTCGCCTGTATGGACCAGCCGCGCACCTCTAAAGAAGGCGAGGGCGCGGTTTTTGCCTCACCCGACGGCACGCACTACATGGCCCTGACTTGCTATCTCAACGGCAGCTTAGCCCGCGAAGCCGTGCGCGACCAATACGGCATGAATTGGGATCAGTTCACCAGCGCCCTACGCGCCACGCCGCCGGGCAACAACGGCGCGCTCATGCTCCCTTACTTCGCGCCAGAAATCGTCCCCAAAGTCCCCCAACCCCACATCGTCAGCCAAAACCTCGACCCCACCGAGGCATCGGCCAATGTCCGCGCCGTCATTGAAGCCCAAGCCCTTTCCTCGCGCATCCACGCG
>JAJEEZ010000182.1:0-31690 GCA_022820705.1 Candidatus Latescibacterota bacterium
GCATCCGCTCCCCAAGCCTTTTCGCTAGCGCAGAACGCGCCCAATCCGTTCAACAGCAATACGGTGATCCGCTTCGCCCTGCCGCGGCCGAGCCAAGTCGAGCTGGCGATCTACAATCTACTCGGCCAGCCAGTGGCCGTGCTCGTCCAAGGATCTAGCGAAGCCGGGACGTTCTCAGTGCGCTGGGACGGCCGCGATCAAACGGGACGATCCGTTACCAGCGGAGTGTACCTCTACCAGTTGCGTGCCGGCGAGTACACCGAAGTCCGCAAGCTGCTGCTGCTTAGGTAGGCGCTCATCCAAGCAACATCTGCGCTCATCTGCGGATCAGAAAAAGCGATTGAGCAGCCGGACTTCAACGCCCTTAAACCCTAGGACCTCATAGCAGATACCGGCCGTGCAGGCCAAGCCCGAGCGGCGCTGGCCGGCGAAAACATTGAGAATGTGGCCCTCGCCAATGTCGGCACCGATGTTGAGGCCCCGCCACCAAGTGATGCCAGAGGGATCGGCCCCGGTTTCCAACTCGTCGGAGGTGCGCTGGACCTGCACGGCGGCGGAGAGGCCGGGCGCACGGTGGATCGCTAAGGCATAATAGTGGTTAGTGTAAGGAAATGCTGAGTCGCCAAACCGCCGATCGACGTCTTGAAATTGCGCGTCGAACTCAAAGGTGTATGATCCGTCTGGAAACCACTCCCAGTGCGTGCCCAAGAGGCGGCTTTTGTCGTCGAGGAGAATCCGATTGTGGTTGAAGTCGGCAAAAAGCTGCACATCAGCGCTTTGCCCCAAGGGCGAATCCACCTGCACAAAGAATTCGCGCAGGACGTTGTCGTCGGCTACGCCCGAATCGCGGCGGCGCGTGGCGCGGGTCGCATTGGCGGTAAGGGTCTGGCCGCTGGGTAGGACGTAACTCAGTTCGGCTTGGTAGCCCTGCTCGTCATCGGCGAGCACGTCGTGCGTGATGCGGTTGAGAAGATAGGCCGAGTGCTCGCGGATCAGGGGTGGAGGATTGTTGATGTGCTCAAGGGCAAAGTCCTCGTAGTCCTTGTATTCCAAGCTCAAGCCCCACGGCCCGGACGCCAAGGTAGCCGCCAGATACAGGGCACGGCCCAAATCGCGGTCGAGCGAAAAGAAGCGATCGAGCGCCACATCGCGCTGAGCGTACTCGCCTTGGAGATCGGCATAGACTCCGCTGAGGCCGAGGCGAGCCAGCAAAGGCGCGAGCCGCCAGCGGGCATTGAAGGCTACGGTCGTTTCTTGCCGCCTGCCGGCTGGGTAGCGGATGGTGCTAACGCCAACGTCGAAATGCGGATGCGGCTTGAACTGGAGCGAGCCAGCGTGGAGCACGTCTGGGCGGCGCTCAACCCCCTCCAAGCCGGGCGGTAGATTGCTGTTGATCGGCGCACCGCGCAACAGCAGCACCTCGGCCCGCTTGGCGCGGTAGCGCACCTGAACGCCGTCGAGATCGCGCACGATCTGGTAGCGACGACGGCTGCCCCGCACCTCGGTGATGACGCCGGGCAACTCAAAGGCGTGGAGGAGCAGGCCGCTGCCGACGATGGTGTAGAAATTGCCAACCGTGGCTTCAAAGCCACTCCGGCGGTAGGAAGCAGAGCGCTGGAGAAGCTGGCCGTAGTTGCGACTGTCAGCACTAGTGCCAAAAGTCTCGCCGCGGACCCCGACTTGGAAATCGGCGATTGCATAGTCGAGACTGAACTGGTGATAAAGCGTCCGCAAATCGCTAGGCTGCGCACCGGGCAGGTTGCCGACTTGGCCTTCGGTCAAGGCCGAAAGACGCAACTCGGCTTGGAGAGGGGCGGCCAGCAGTAGTACAAATGCGGGAACGAAGCGCATGGCTTGGATTCTTCCTAAATCATTCATAAGATAATCCGCAGATGGACGCAGATAGACGCAGAATAATAAAACAACTTGACGATCCGTATCTCGAATCGTCAAGTCATTCAGGGTTGGTATGTTAGACGAGAACGGAGTCCGAAAATGAAACCAATTTTCGCCTTGGCAACCTGCTTGCTGCTCGTCGGCTCGGCTCGCGCCGAAAAGGCACCGCAGCTCGTGCTGGAGAATCTCGACGGCTCAACCTTTTCGCTGGTGGAGGCGCTCAAAAAAGGGCCGGTGGTCTTCGACTTCTGGGCGACTTGGTGCAAGCCCTGTATCAAGGGCCTGCCCAAGCTCCAAGCTCTAGCCGAAAAATACGCCAAGCGCGGCGTCCAAGTGCTGACGATCAACGTCGATGGCCCCAGAAACCTGCCCAAGGTGCGTCCCTTTATGCAGCGCCACAAGCTCAAACTGCCGGTTCTGCTGGACAAGACCAACGAAGTACTCAAGCAGTTCCACCTAGCGGGCGTCCCGGCGACCCTGATTATTGCGGCCGACAGGACGGTGTGGTACAAGCATCAGGGGTACCGACCCGGAGACGAGCAGAAGCTCAAGGCCAAACTAGACGAATTGCTCGGTCCTACAGAAGACGAATAAGCGATTACTCACGCCCCCTTATCCGCGAACATCTATCTCGTATTGCTTGATCTTCCGCTGCAGATTTCTCCGCGTCAATTTAATCGCCTCCGCGGTCCGACTCACGTTGCCGTTGGCCTGCTCTAGGGCCCGGCGAAGAAATATCCGCTCAAACTGTTCGCGCGCCTCGTGGAAGAGCTGCTGCGGAATATCGTAGTACGCATCCTCGTCGCCATAGACCGGCTCCATCCCACCGGCAAGGGAAGCGGGCAGATGTTTGCGTTCTATCTCGTCGCCTTTGGCCACGGTCATCGCCCGCATGATCACGTTTTCCAGTTCGCGTACATTGCCGGGCCAGTTGTATTCCTCTAAGCATTGCAGGGCCTCGCTGGTAAACCCCTCAATATGCTTATCGAGAACCCCGTTTTAGCGATTGACGAAGAAGGCGCACAAGAGCGGCAGGTCGCTTATGCGTTCCCGCAGCGACGGTATTTCAATGGTCAGCGCGTTGATGCGGTAGTAGAGATCTTCGCGGAACGTGCCCTCTTCAATGCGGGCTTCGAGATCTTGGTGCGTAGCGGTGATAAGACGCACATCCACTTTCTGGGTCTGCGTCGATCCCACCGGCTCAAACTCTCCTTCCTGTATCACGCGCAAGAGCCGAATCTGCATATTGGTTTCGAGATCGCCAATCTCGTCGAGGAACAAAGAGCCACCGTCCGCCTCGGCAAAACGGCCGGCGCGGTCGCGCACCGCTCCGGTAAAGGCCCCCTTGACATGGCCGAAGAGTTCGCTCTCCATCACGCCCGGCGACAAGGCCGCGCAGTTACAGCGCACAAAAGGCTTGCCTGCTCGGTCGCTGGTGCTGTGGATGGCGTTGGCCACCAGTTCCTTGCCGGTCCCGCTTTCACCTCGGATCAGTACTGTGACCGGCGTGGGTGCCACATCGCGGATGAGTTGGTAGAGCTGCCTCATGCTCTCGCTCTGGCCCACCAAATTGCCTAATTCGCCCCGTTGCTTCTGCCGCAGAGCCTCATTTTCGGTGCGCAGGGCCTGCAACTCCAAGATGCGGTTGAGATGCGTCATCACCTCCCCGGTGTCAAAGGGCTTGGACAAGTACCCATAGGCACCGAGCTTGACGGCTTTCACCGCGCTTTCCACATCGGCGTAGGCCGTCAGAATGACGACCTCTTCTCGGCGTTGCTGCTTTTTGAAGATCTCCAAGAAGCCGAGGCCATCCATCCCTGGCATCCTCAAATCGAGGAGGATGAGATCAAATTCCTCGTTATTCAGCAGAGTTAGGGCCGCTTTTCCACCGACGCAGGTGGAAACCTCCACGCCCTCGCGTCGCAACAGAATGGCCGACAAATCCAACAAGTCCTGCTCGTCATCTACCATGAGTATCCGGCCTTTGCGTTTGCCCATGTCAATCGTTCCTTTCGGAGTTTGTTGTAGGTAGATATAGCGAAAAGTGCGTACCTTGGTCCGGGACGCTTTCGACCTCAATCCGGCCGCCGATCTCTTGTATTTGCCGGTGGACGATGGCCAATCCCAGCCCCGTGCCCTGCCCCGGCGGTTTGGTCGAGTAAAACGGCTCGAAAATTTGCCGGATATGCTCTTGGGGAATACCCGTACCCGTATCGCCGACCACCACCACCACCCAATCGTCCTGCTGCTCGGCTGAGATCAGCAACCTGCCGCCATCGGGCATAGCTGCAAAGGCATTGCTGATTAGGTTGAGAAAAACATCCTTGAGCATGTCCCGATTCACCAAGACCGATGACACCTCGTGCAGACTAACCTCAATGGCTATGCCGAGGTGCTCGGCGTGTTTTTGTTCGAGGTCAACCAGTTGTCGTAGGATGCCTGTTGGGTCAACCAATTCTTGCGTCTCTTGGGCGGGTCGGGCAAAGTCCAGCAGATTGACCACCCGTTCATCAATCCGGCCGATAGCCGCACCGAGGGGCCTGAGCGCTTGGTCTCGCCCCTCCACTTCCTGCGGGACAATCTGCGTCAGCAACTCGTAGGCGTGTCGGATGATCGCCAGCGGATTCTTGATCTCGTGCGCCACGCCAGCGGCCATCTCGCCGAGGGAGGCCAGCTTCTCAGCTTGGCCGTAGTGAAGTTCTAGCAGCTTGCGCTGGGTCTGGTCGTCAATCACCAGCAACAGATGTCCCGGCAAAGCCCCCGCCAAGTCCACGACCTTCAGGTTCCAAAACCGGGTCCCGCCTTGGGAGTGCTTGATCTCTAAACTGTCGGCTTCCTGCGTCTTGGGGTTGTGTTCGATCCAGTACAAAAGCTGTTGCCCTTCTGCTGTTTGATCCCAAGCATCGGCCCCGCTTTCGCCAAAGAGTTGGTGCCAAGCCCTATTCACTCGCACGGTCCGCCGCTGCTGGGTCACCACCGCGATGGCGAGGGGATTATCCTCGATGAGTCGGTCGTTGAAGTTCAACTCGGCTTCCAAGTCGGCCTTGCGGGCTTCGAGGGCTTGGTTCATTTCGGTGAATGCCTGCCCTAACTCCCACAATTCGTCCTTTATGGCCGGCAACTCAAGTGAAAACGCCTCGCCCGCCTGCACGGCCCGCACCGTGTGCATCAGCCGATTGATGGGACCCGTGATCGACCGCAGCAGCACCAAGCCCAGCAAAATGGCACCCGCCACCGAGGCGACCGTGATCCAGTTGGCACGGTACTGCATCATCGCCACTAGCCCGAACGCCTCTTGCGCCTCCTGCTGCACCACCACGGTCCAGCCCCAATCCTCTATGCGCGCAAAGCCCGCTACCCACTCCCGTCCCTCGACATCGCGCCAGTGCCGGGTGCCGTTCCCGCTTAGATGAGGCACGAATTCGGGAGGGGCGTCGAGATAGACATCTTGGCGCGCAGGAAAGGCGATATAGCGCCCCCTCGCGTCCAACAATATCCCGCGACCGGTATTCCCCAGCTGAATCTGGTCCACCTGATGCCAAATCTCGTACAACGCAAAACGGGCGATCAAGGCTCCGACCACTTGGTCGCCCTCTTTGACCGCTAAGCCGATAAACAGGCTCGGTTGCCCCTCATGGTGGATCACCTCCGAAGTGTAAAACTCCTCCCGCTTCACTTGCGCCCACAGCACCCGGGCATGGGGCAGATAATCAGGCGGCAGCCGCCCGCCGCGCCGGAGTGGGGCCTGGACATCGAGCACGTTGGTGGCTTGGATCAAGCCAGTCGTATCCACGAAGCAGAGTTCAACCACCGCGTCTAGTTCCAACCCGACCTGACTCAACAGGCTCTGCCGACGCCAAGGGTCGCGAACCACGTTCATGCTCTGGGCCAGCACCTTGAGGCTGGCAATGGGTTGGTCAAGGAAATGGTGGATTTCCTTAGCTGCTCGCCGGGCCACTTGCTGATGGCCGTCGAGCACGGCCTGCTCTAGCGCACTGCGCGCCGTGTACACGAGCACTCCGGCCACTAATAGCACGGGCACCAGCCCGACGATCAGGTGATTGCCTAGCAGCCGCACCCAGAGGCGCTGCATGTTGGCGATGAGGGCCATTACCGAGCGCGATCCCAATACCACGCAGGCAGACTGCGGAAAATTCCCATGCGCACAATCGACTCCAAGCCCCGCAACGGCTGTCGTACCGCATACATAATCGGCTCTCGACAGATGAAAATTGTGGGGTGATCTACCAGCAGATGGCGATGGATGCGCCGGTAGATGGCGATGCGCCCGTTCTCGTCGTAGGCCGCCCGCCCGGCTTCAATCAACCGATCCACTTCGGCATTGACATAGCTCGACCAATTACGGGCATCCTGTGAATGCCATTTAGACGCGATTATATCGGGGTCGAGGTCACTGTACCCTTTCCTCAATACCATATCGAGCCGCGCCCCCATGGAAGAAAGCGCCTGCAAAGGCACGGTCTGCATCAGCAGGTGAATCCCTACTTCTTCCAGATCCTTCCGCAACTGGGCGGCTATGTCGTGCCGATGCGGCATCTCCTTGACCATTCCCAAGGTCAATTCCAACGCCTCGCCATCCCGCTCGCGCAGCCCATCTCCATTCGCATCCACCCAGCCGGCCGCCTGCAGTATGGCCCGGGCGCGCCGCTGGTCTTTGATCGGTACGGCCACCTGCGGATCGTTATAAATGGAGCCAGGCGGAAAAAGCCCGGCAATAAAAACTGAATCCGCCGTTGCTTCCCCACTGAGAAGACGCCATACCGCTCGGCGATCAATCGCGTAATGGAGCGCCTCCCGCACGCGATGATCGGTCAATATAGACTCTGGCCGACAGTCTAAGCTCAGCGCCGTATAGGACGGACCCTCTCCTTTGAGCACCTTGAAAGCCGGGTTGTCGGCGATACTTTTCAGGTCGTCGGGTGCAGCGAACATGGCCACATCGCTTTCGCCGCGCATAAATGCCGCCCATGCGTAGCGAGTGTCCGGGTAATCGCCGCGCACTTCCACTGTATCTATGTATGGACGCCCCCCATGATATTCCTCAAAGGCCACTAGCCGCAAGTGAGCCTCTCCCACCCAATTGGCAAAACGAAACGGACCCGCCCCAATGGGATGCTGGTTGAATGGCAATTCATCCAGCCCATAGCCAGCCGTTAACTGCGGCTCCACGAGGTGCTTGGGTAGAATGTGTAGCCGCAAGTGTACTAGAGATGACGAAAGGGGTGGCTCGATATAGTGCAGCCGCACAATATCCTCGCTAAGTGCTTCAACTCGCTCGAAGAGCAAATTCTCCCCGTTTTGCTGCTTTCTCATCAATTGCAACGTAAAGACCACATCCTCAGCCGTTACGGGCCGACCATCGTGGAATTGGGCATCCGACCGCAGCAAGATGTCCCAAAACTTCCTACCGGGGCTAAATGGCCAAGCTATGGCCAACGCCGGGGCAAGCTGACCGTCGGGCGTTTCCGCAAACAGACGTTCAAACAGCAGGTCCAATACCTCCGTGCTCACGGTGCGGGAGGCAATGAGCGGATTGATCGGCTCCATGCCCCCGGTCTCCCCGATCAGCACTCGCCCCCCATAGGAAGGCCCGTCGCGGTCGGACGCACTGCAACTGAAAAAGAGAAAAAACATCCAGACTGCGGTTATACCTGTGATTGGGGCACGGACCGGCCGCACCATTGCGCCTCATTTCTATTTAGATATGCACACTCAGTACTCTCAGATAATAAAGCGCACTGTTCAGCGACAAAAGCATGGTCTTAAGGACTTAGTGCGTTTGGCCGAACACCCAACCCCTACTATCCGGCCTTCTTAATCTCTTCGGCCACCGGCCTGCTCTCTGCGGCAAAATGGTTCACAACAATATCGATCATCTGTTGCTGCCCCTCCTCGGCAACAATCGCCACCGCTGGCAAGCCGAACGAAGCCTCCAGACGCTCCAAGTGGTCCTGTATCTCACCCTCACTCATCTGACGGGAGGAAACCCAAGTCTTGCCATAGACCGACCGGGCGTGTTTCTCCTTGTCGCTCATCGCTAACAATACGACCGGGGCTTTGCTCAATATGCGTATGCCGTCGATGGTGTCCTGGATATACGCATCCGAATCCGTGCTATTGACCACCAAAATGCAGGCGTCCGGTTTGGTTCCCAACAGGAAGTGGATCGACGGCTCGGTATGGGAGTTTTTGTTGACGACATCATAGGGTATCGTGCCCGACTGACAGCCAACCAGCATGATATCCGGTTTTTTCGCCGCGTTAATCTCGCGCATCTTGTGATCTAGGTACGGGCCGTAGTATTGCAACGGCAGATCTCTAGGCGCGGCATAGCCCATAGGGAAGGAAAAATCCATCCCGAACAGCGCCGAATGGTGCTCGGTGCCAAGTTGACCAACTTTGTACCCTCGCTCAATCAGCTTTTGCCGCAACGCGAGTTGTAAGGTGAACTTGCCCTGTTGGGAGCTCGTGCCAAAGACCCCAACCACCGGCACATCAACAGCGCGCTCGGAGCCTTGGGCCGCAAGACACCTTTGGACATCGGCGAAATCGAAGTCCGGAAACTCCAAGCGCAACCCCTTGCTCCGCGCCAAATCATACAGATCGGCGTAGGTCTCCGGATCAACCGCTAGGAAGCTGAACACGTTGAGCCCTCGCTCCAACGCCGTCTGTATTGCTTCGCGCAACAAGTCCTTTTTGCCCAACCGAGATAGCTGATCCACGTACCCTAACACGAGAGTATTGGCTCCTTCTAGAGCGTCTCCTAATTTGGGGACAATGCGCACGCCTAACGGTTCGACGCCAATGGCCTCGCCGGCGTCCTTGCCGACCAAGCCTTTGCCGACCGGGTCGGCGATACCAGCAATAGTGAAATGCAAATGTTTCGCGTGGCGCACCAGTGCGTGCATTTCCTTGTTGTACGGATATAGGGCGGCCCGACCAATCCACTTGTAGCTGGGAAAACCCGGCCGCTCGACAGTGGTACCCGACTTGCCGGTGGGCACCCCGTGCCCCTCCAGCTCTAAGGCGTTTGTCGCCAAGATCTCCCGCACCTCAGGCAACCCCGCTCCGGGAAAGCGCTGGCGGATCAAGGCGACAATCGCCGATATGTGGGGCGCGGCAAAACTGGTTCCTCCGGTGATCGTCTCCCCTCCGTCTAGCCAGCACAGACGCTGCTGATCGCCCCGAGCCACGCACTCAATGGCCTGCCCGCGCCGATGGTAGTACCCGTAGCGATCGTAGATTTTTCCCCAAGTGACGCCGATTACGTCGGATAACTCGGCCGGATAGCTCTCCATGCCCTCGTTGTGCTCAGAACTAACCAAGATCAGATTGGCTTCAACGGCCTTGCTGCATATCTCCGCCAAGGGCCTCTTATATGCGGGATCAATCGTCCCTAGACTGAGATTGACCACATCCATGCCTTCTTCTATGGCCCAAGCGATGGCTTCGACCAGAGACTGTCCATCTGTGGTCAGCGACTCGTCGAAAACGCGTATCCCGTAGAGTTCGGCTTCCGGGGCCAATTTGCGAATAATGCCTGCGCAGGCCGTACCGTGACCGGCCCTGTCGGAGAAATCGTCCTCGCGTTGGATACCGCCACCGGCAACCGCGCACAACCCGACTCCGCCGGCAATAGGGCCGATCTTGGGATGATTGGGTTCAATACCGCTATCGACTACCGCGACTTTGACTCCGCGCCCGGTCAAACGGGTAAAATCGAGTGTCTGCGATTTCTCATTGGTATTCATCTTGGTCTCCCTTTCTTCAATTGTTCGCAAGCTGAGTTTTGAACAGTTCCCAATAGTGGCCTTTTTTCTGCATCAGTTCGGCATGGGTGCCTTTCTCGACAATTTTTCCCTCGTCCATGCAGACAATCTCATCGACCTCCCGGACGGCACTAAGCCGGTGACTGACGATGATGAGCGTCTTGTCGTCGGCATGGCTCTTGAGCCGGCGCAACAGCTTCTCCTCGCTCTCCGAGTCCAAGGCTGAAGTCGCCTCATCCAGCACTATGATCTCGGGGTTTTTCAGCACGGCTCTCGCTAGGGCGATCCGCTGTTTCTGCCCACCCGACAGGTTGGCTTTAGAGTCACATACCGTCGCCAAGGAGTCTTCGGGCTCGTGGATGTCCGCGCCGTCAATTTCGAGTTCCTCGGCAGCGCGTTCGATTTCTTCTTTGGAACTGTCCAATCGGCCATAGCGTATGTTTTCGAGCACTGAGTCACGGAAGAGCTGTGCTTCCTGTGACACCAAGCCTATGCGGTCTCGGTACTTGCCCAGACCAAAGGCCCGGCAAGGTGTGTCGTCTATGGCTATTTCGCCTTTTTGCGGCTGATAAAAACGGCACAACAGATCGACAACCGTGCTCTTGCCACAACCGCTCGCCCCGACGAGCGCGTACGTCTTGCCCTTTTCAATCTCTAAATCAAAATGGCTGAGTACGGTGTGCCCGTTGTAGGCAAACTCCACATCTTTGAACGCTATTTTCTTTTTGAACGAGAAGGGTTCGGCCTGCTCTGGCTCAATCTCCGCCGGCACGTCCATGAATTCCACAATCCGCCGCAGGGAAACCGACGCCCGGACGCAATCTAGGTACAGTTGGTTCAGGTTTTCCAAAGGGCCGAAAATGCGCATGAAGTACTGGAAAAAGGCGATTAGTGCCCCCAAACCTATTGTTCCCTGCATGACTTGATGCCCTCCCCAACCGAGGATGACGACCGGGGCCAAGGACATGATAAAGGACGAGATGGAGCCAGCGGAAAGATTCAACGCGGTACTGTGCATCTCTAGATCGAACAACTCTCCCTGTCGTCTGCCCAACTTGTCGCTTTCGTGCCGGTATGTGTTGTACGACTGCACGAGTTTGATGTTGTCGAAGCGCTCAATAAAAAAGCCCAGTATATCCGAAGTCTTGTGTTGGGTCGCCTCGGCCACTTTGCCTATTTTCGGCTGGAAGTACTTGAGATTCACTAGGAAGCAGGGCACGAGCAGGCTTAGGCCGAGGAAGAGGGGAGCGTCCAGCCATATTAGCACCGCCCCCAAGCTGACCAACGTCAGCACACTATTGACCAGCTTCAGTACGCCGGAGGTAAGCGTTTTCTGTACGATCTGCACATCGTTGTTAAGCCGATGGGCAATATCCCCGGTCTTGTTGCGCTTGAAGAAACTTAGCGGCAGGCGCAATAAGTGGCTGAACAACTCGCTCCGCATCTCGAACACAACGCGGTTGCCGACCCATCGGTACAGATACTCGGCAATAAAGACGCTGATTATGTTCAAGGCTATGATGCCGAACAGGGTGGCCAGCAGGATGCCCAGCAGATAGTAGTCCTCGTCGGGCAGGGCCTCGTCGATGAGGATCATCAAGATATAGGGAAAGGCGAGCGAACTGACCGTCGCCAAGACCATGAAGGCGAATACGATTGAGCTTTGCCACCAGTACGGTTTGATGTAGCGGGCGAAGCGCATTACAAATTCCTTGAATATCATCTCGTTGTCCTCCCTTGCGCTAGGTGGCTGGTCAATAGAGTAGGTGCTTGACCGAACTCAAATCGGCCTTGTTGGTGATAACATCGTAGTACTTCACGCCTTTGAACTTGAAAGCGAGCGGCTCGGCCAAATCGAACCAAGGCTTCAACTCATTGTAGAAAATGACCGAAAGGTGCGGCTTCTCCTGCACGGGGATATGGACGTTGACGACCGTGTTGTTCTCATCAACTACAAATACCGCCGGGGTCGGTTCGCCAAAGGGCGTCTCGCTGAAATACCCGGTCGTGTCCGACACAACTGGAAACGTGATCTGGAAAGTCCGCACATAGTCCGAAAATTTCTGCTCGCTCATCCTAGCGATGCAGTAGATGGGCATTTCCTCCGGCTCGGCGAGACGCTCGTAGATGTGCTGTAGGATTTGCATCTGCGGCTTTAGGCAGGGCTGACACGCCAGTTCGCTAAGTACGACGACGATGCCTCCCTTTTTGGTCTTGGAGAAATCCGTGCTCAAAGGCCGGCCTTTGATATCCCTCGTCTCGATGACCGGGAATTTCAGACCCAGCTTGGTCGAGGCTTGGACGCTGCTGTTGAGGTAGTCCTTGAAGTAAGTCTTCTCCTTCACCAGCCGCTCAGCCTCGGTCGGGTCTTGCCGGTGTAGCTCCTTCAGTCCCCACAGAGCACCGGTCGCAATGAGTATCAACAGGAACGCATTGACCAGCAGGGATATGTTACGCGCCATGTTTTTCATCGTTCACCTCGCTTGGGTTTTGTGCCGGGGCACGGCTAGGTCTGTTCTCGGCGGTGAGAGAGGCTACGCCTGTGGGAGTCGGAGCTATTCTTCGGGCCGAAGATGTACCTGATCTGGACTAAAGGATGCAGGGTCATGATTGACCTCCCATTGTGAGTGGTGAGTGAT
This sequence comes from Candidatus Latescibacterota bacterium, assembly GCA_022820705.1. Classification (GTDB taxonomy): domain Bacteria; phylum Latescibacterota; class UBA2968; order UBA8231; family UBA8231. The sequence continues at coordinate 12,326 of JAJEEZ010000182.1, forward strand.
TAGTCCCCTACGGGGCTTGGTCATTAAACAGCAACTTCCGTGCCAAAATGATCCAAAAAATCTTAATTGATTGTTATACAAAGAGTTACAGAAAATCGGGACATTTCAAATCAAACGCCGAATCGCTCTTTAATTGCATCCTTTCGACGCACTTAACGATCTATCTCACTTCTATCCCAATTTTTTACAATAGCTTAGATCAAGTGCGTCAGAAGGGGCGCAGTGCGTTAAGAACGCGCTCGCCGATGTGGCCAACCGTGCGTACGTTGCGCTTGTTTTGCTCAATCGTTACGCTCAGTGGTGTTCCTTCCTCTTAGGAGCCGCCATGTCCGCATCCTATCCCCTCATTCCCTACGGTTGGGCCGATTTCCGGGCCATTCGCTTGGAAAACCGCCTCTACGTCGATAAGACCCGCTTTGTCCACGCCTTAGAAGACGAACGCTACGTCTTTCTGATTCGCCCTCGTCGCTTTGGTAAGTCCTGCTGGGTGTCCCTGCTGGAAAACTACTACGACCGCAACCGCGCCTACTAATTCGAGGCCGTCTTCGGCGGCACACACTTGGGGCGGCAGCCGACCGAAAACCGCCATCGCTACGTCGTCTTACGCTTTGACTTTTCGGCGTTCGATGACACCTTAGAAACCCTGCGGGAACGTTTTGAGATGTACTGTCACTTGGAACTCGATCACGCATTAAAACAAAATCAGGACCTGTTTCCCCAAGAGGCGAGACAGCACATCCTCTCGCCGCCCTCCATCGACGCCAAACTCGCCGCGCTGTTTCTGTACGCTGGCGACCACGGCATTCCGCTATATGTGCTCATTGATGAATACGACAATTTTGCTAACACCGTGCTGGCGCATCGCGGGGCCGAAGCCTACCAGTCCTTCACCCACGGCGGCGGCTTCTATCGCAATTTCTTTGCCGCGCTCAAGGCCGGAGCCGGGCGAAGCGGCGGGCTGGAGCGGCTCTTCATCACCGGCGTATCGCCGATCACCATGGACGACGTCACCAGCGGCTTCAACATCGGCAAGAACATCAGCTTGCGCCCGGAGTTCAACGACCTGCTCGGCTTCACCGAGGAGGAGGTGCGGGGCCTGCTGGAGCTATACCACGACTACGGCGTGTTCAATCAGGAAGTAGAAGCCGCGCTGGAGGTAATGCAGGAGTGGTACAATGGCTATCGGTTCGCCAAGCGTGCCCAAGGCGACCTCTACAACACCGACATGGTGCTCTATTTCCTCGATGAGTCCATATCCAATAAATCCATGCCGGACGAGTTGATTGACACCAACGTGCGCATCGACTACGGCAAGCTGCGCCACCTGCTGACAATCAACCGGCAATTCAACGGCAACTTCGACTTGCTCCGCCACATCATCGGCGAGCAGACCGCCAAAAGTACCATTCAAATCAGTTTTCCCTTAGAGCAGTTGGACCAGCGCGAGAATTTTCTGTCGCTGCTGCATTACTTCGGCCTGCTCAGCATTCAGGATGTGGAGCGGGGGGTGCCTCGGTTGGGCATTCCTAATCAAACGGTCAAGCGGCTGATGTACGGCTACCTGCGCGATGCCTACAAGGATGTGGGGGTGTTCTCCGTCGATGTGTACACCTTCTCCAACTTGATGTGGCAGATGGCCTACGACGGCACGTGGCAGCCGGCTCTCGACTTTTTGCATACCGCTCTCGCCGAGCAAACCGGCATCCGCGACTACATGGACGGCGAGAAGGTCATCCACGGCTTTATCGCCGCCTATTTGGGCATGATCGATCAGTTTTTGCTGCACTCGGAGTACGAACTGAACAAGGGATATGCGGATCTGTACTTGGAGCCGTTTGTCGCCCAGTATCCCGACGTGCAGTTCGGCTACGTGCTCGAACTCAAGTATCTGAAACGGAGCGAAACCCTCGACGAATCCGTCTTGGCGAACAAGGTGGCTGAAGCCGTGCTTCAGTTGCACGGCTACTTAGCGGACCCGTCCTTACTGCGCCGCCACCCGTCGGTGCGGCACATCGGCTTGGCGGTGGTGTTTCACGGCTGGGAGTTAGTTGCTTACAAGGCGGCGGACGACGACGCGGCGGGCAACTAATCTGCAGCTCGCAGAATCGCCGTTTACGAGGTGAAGTACCGATCCAGCCAGTCTTGGATACACTGCGCCGTCGCCTCTTCGTCCCCTTTGTCGCTGTAGTGCCAATTGAGCACATGGAAGGCGTCGTTCACGACAAATGAGACCGGCACTGACGACCGAGCGTCGGATTGGAAAAACAACCCTTCTAGTTCCTGCTCGGCCACGAAGGTGAAGGCAAACGGCACGATGCCAACCTTGTTCTTGATGGCGATCTGTTGCTTGATGTGCTTATTGGCGTCGCCTACGACCAGCAGCAGCTTGCCGTGGGAGACGCCCTTTTGAGTCATGGCCTGTTTCCATTGGTCGAGTTGGGTGAACAGGCACGCCCCACACGTCCGGCTCGTCGATACGACGACGACAAACGGCGCACCGTCTCCGGCCGCCGACTCATCGAACTTGGCGAATTGGCTCAAGTCCACCGATTCGAGCAGTTTGCGATGTAGCTTCTCCTTGAGAGCGGCGTTGACCTCGTAGTTCCACTGGACCGTCTCCAAGTGTTCCAGCCGCTCGTTGAGGATCTCCAACTCGTCGCGTCTGTCGGCGTTGTCTTGATGCAGGGCCAAGGCAACCGAGCCGAGGCCCGACAGCACCAGAAGTGCTTTGGCTAGCTTAGTGCCATTCATGGCAATGGTCTCCTTCCCTACTGGATGCCTCGGCTGAATGCTACCTTGCCGGCCCCTTCGCGGTCGTTGAGCCGATAGACGGCCACATACGGATCGCCCGCCTCACCGGTCTCCTCGTCGAACGCCCCTTCGACCATAAAATATAATTCATGGCCGTTGACCGTCAGCAACTTATGATTGGTGGGCACTCTAATGCCATCGGCGACCGAATAGCCGTCCTTGTATAGGAGGTTCAGATAGTATTTTAACTCACCTCCGATCTCCCGCCGACATTGCACAAGCACCAGTAAGTTGGGATCACATTCGTAAAGCTGAAAACGGATAATGTGCTCGGCGACCCACTCCGCGTGCTTGGGGGTCCAACGATTTACATCCAAGCTAGCGGGAAAGGGCTTAATCCAGTCCCGGTGCCTAGATCGGTAGGCGCTAAACAAGGTCTGTTCCAACTCGCCCTGATCGTTGTACCGGTGAATCTCGTAAATTGTAGGGTACATGAAGTAGAAGCCACCTCCCGTCCTAGGGGTGAGGATGGTGTTGTGGAACCGATTTAGAGCCGCCGCTGTCCGTGTGTCTTCGACTGGATACATGGTACCGATCTTATTGAGGTTTTCATTAAGACGGAATAGGGCATGTTTACCATCCTCTCGTATCTCAGAGGTGCCTCCATCAGTGACATCCACTTGCGAGGCATATATGTTGCCCCCTTCAGTGAACGCGATACGGTCAATAAATCCGGCGGTAGGGAATATAGGGTCCGGAAACGCCTTCTTGAACTTATATGAGTCCCTATCAAAGACTAGGTACTTAATGCTTTCTCCTACAGATTGGATATAGAGATCGCGGTTTAGGCCCAGCAGCATCTTGACAACATAAAAGTACTCGCTCTCGGCTCCGCCTCGTGCCCCGATCTGCATCTGGTAACGACCTTCCGCATTAGTCTGGAAAACTCTCCACTGGACAGAGTCCAAGACGATGAGATTGCCCTTGGCATCCACCACGATGGAACCGATTTCGCCCAAAACGATGTCTTCAGGCATTTGTAAGTGTATATCTCGGTCCTTTACGAACGCCTCATCGAAAGCTAAATCAGCCGCCGGAGCGGGGATCTCCACCCGACCTTCGGACTGAGTATCGTCGCCACCACACCCTGCCAAAATCACCATAGTACCGACGGCCGCGATCCAATGTTTCAGATTGTTCATAAGATACTCCTGTGGATAGTCGATGTTGAACCCATACCAATGAACGGACTCATGAGACGATAATCATTCAGTGCTTGAAGGCCGGCCGAGTGGATCGTGGTCAATGGAACCCACGATCCACTCGCTAGGCAAGGGCTACTTAACGAAGGATTGTCCTCCTAGCAGCAGTCTTTGCTACCGTCGAATACGCAGAGAGCAGCGTTGTTGAGGCATACTTGCAATACGTATTCGCCTTGGGCCTCAACGGCTTGGCCGTAGGTGGCGCGTTCGGACTTGTGCAGAGCGGTCATGGCTATACTCCTTGAGTAGTAAGTGCTTGGTTCTATTGAACCAGATGGTGACGCCAAGGGCGTCGCGAAAGGGCCTCCTTATGAGACCCCTTGATAGTGCCGGTAAAAGCGATCATGGTACGAGGCGGAACGGAAGATGCCTGCGTGGCTTCAAGGGCCGAACCGTAGCTTGTATGTACGGATGGATGCAGGCTCATGGCTTCAGACCTCCTCGGCATTGAACGCTAGCTTTACCAGCGCGGCCCGAAGAAGGGCCATGCCGCAGACCGGCGAGAGCGGCGGCGAGAGCGGCGAGAGCGGCGGTTGATAACGCGGTTCATGATTGCCTCCTCAGGTATGGGGTGATGGAAAGCTTGCCTGTTGGCTTTTGCTTCTTAGAGGCCAACAGCGGCTTCCTTTCGTGCTCACCTATGTAAAAGCAAATACCGTGCCAAATTGATCTTAAAATACATAACTAACTGATAGATAAAGAGTTACGATAATTTGTACCAATTCATGGCCGCCGCCCAATCCCCGTTTCACTGCACCCTTTCGACGCATATAAGTCGCTTTTTTATTGTATCTCACGTCTTTACAATAAGTTACGTTAGATGTGTCAGAAGGGCACAGTGCGTTAAAAGGGTTCCTCGTTGCTGAGGAAAGACCGCGCCAAAGAAGATGGACTAGAACTGCTATCAGACGATGGGTCAGAGACTTGCGCCTCTAAATGAAGGTAGGAACTGAAACCGGGCAGCTTTCACTGGCGGATGGCTCGAACCGTCGGCTTGCGCTTGAAACGCTGCCTCAGAGATGCGCAAGTACCTCACCCAAGAGAGCGAATTCATCCTCTCTCAGGCGGGCCAGTTCGTCTTGGACGAACGTCTGACCATTCTTGGTCTTTGTACGCCTCATGCGGTTTCTCAACACAACCAGACGGATCTGGTTTGCACGGCTGGCGACATCCGAGTATCTCCGGGCAAAACCAACGTCTTTGGGCAAGAAACCCTGTCCCTCCATGTACTCCAGCCGAGCGGCCATGCACTTTTTGTGCTCCCAGAAAATCCGCAAGGAGATCAGGAGATCATTCTCGACCGCCTCCGGCTCATCAAGCAGCCCTGCGAGGAACTGGTACGTATCTATCCCCCAGCGGTCGCCGCTGTTTCTCGGTTCGGCGAGTATCCGCAACCGCGTCGAGGTGTTGCGGGACTGGTAGAGGTCAATCAATTCCTCCCGTGCCTGCACTAGGTCAAAAGTACACTCCGCAGATGGCCGATACTGGTAGAGCACAACTTGAGGATTCTCAACCTTATCCTGGAGCCAATCGGGGCTACCCTCCGGCCTGAACGCCGTGGACAACGCCCACTCAAATTCGGCGAACCCCACGGCGAAGCTAACGGGATTCCCATCGCGGCCGTAGCCCGACGCAGTAAATGTGCTCTGGGATCTATCAAAGCCGCTCAAAAGCAATTCGTGGAGGAAGTGAGCCTGTTGGTAATACGCGCCTTGCGGAATGTAAAAGTAGTCCACGTCCAATTGCACGTAGTAGTCCTGTTTGAGGCACTCCAAGACGAATCCTGTGACTTCATCCGGCTTACCTCCAGCCAGCCGCCGATCAACCCGATTGGATTCGAGTAACGGGCAGGTAGAAAACTCCCGATAAAACGGATGGAGGTAGAAATTCAGCCCTCGCCCCTCAAACTGTCGCAACTGGATATAGTGGCAATAGAACCACGGCAGATACGCCGTGTCGCGAGCAAGGATCGAAAGCGGATACAGATGGTGCATATACCCGGTGACGGGCGGTTCGCCGATAGGCAAACACTTTTTCATCACGACGCGATCCTCGCTTTCGCGTCCGCGGTTCCTCGGAGGAGACGCATTAGCCGCCGTGCGGAAGCAGTCCAGCTAAACCGAGGTTGGGTCGGCGTCGCTTGGGGCGGGAAACCAACCGTATAGGCTTCGGCCAATCGCCTCACCAGCGAATCGGCATCGTCGAGTCCGTAGTACCGACCCTGCTCCCCTACAACCTCGTTCATTATCGGAATGTTGGGGACAATGACTTCCGTTCCGCAGGCCAATGCCTCCACCGCTGGCAGGCAAAAGCCTTCATCTACCGACGATATCACCAGTGCTGTGGCACCATGGTATAGATTGACCAACTCGGCGTCTTCAACCCGACCAAGGAACCGGATCTGCGATCCCAAGTCATTAGCTACGACGAGCCATTCCAATTCGCCTTGGTACGCCCCGTAATCCCCCACCATCACCAACGGAGGACATAGCCCCCGCTCGGCTTTGAGTCGAGCGAACACCGAGAAGAGCCAGTCCAGCCTCTTGCGCTTGTGTGCCAAGCCTACAAATAGAAAGAACGGGGCCTTTAGACCGTGCTGGACCATTACCCGTGCGGTAGCTTCGTTATCCCGCTGGCGGCTGAAAATGCGCCCGTCGGCAGCCCCCGACACTACATCAATCTTCTCGTTGGGAATGCCGAGTATCTGTACAATGTCTTGCTTGACCGTATTGGAAACAGTGATTACCCCAGCACATTGGTTCGCCAAACGTCTGTTTATAGCCCCAAAATAGCGGTGAAACACTTCTTTGCCTTTGGGCACATCTCCAAATCCGACCGCGTTGTGCCCAAGATGCTCACATGTCGCCCTCATTTGCTCAAACTCTGCCCGGCCGAATTTGGCTTGGAATGCCGCGTCCGTATAGGTCGATAGGTCGGGATGCTTGAGCCGGATCAGGTCGTGGATGGTGAATATGTAAGGCACGGGCAGCAACGGATCGACGATATAGTGGATGGAGTAATACAAATCGACCCCTTCCAAGATGAGCCAATTCCTCAGCCAAGGCGAGTCGCGCATAAACCCACCGTCGTCTGGCACCTCCACGAAGCGGAGCCGACGAGTCAAACGCGGATTTTCCAGAGCGTCCGCTATTTCGCCACTGCAACCCGGCCAAGCGATCACAGTCAGACGGCAATTTCTGTCGATTTCGTCGGCATCCAGCGCGTGCAATAGGGAAGTACCGTAGCGGTAGATACCGCTATAATGGGTCGTCCGTAGGTCAAAGGCTAAATGGGTCATGGTATCTCACTCCTTAGCAAAAATAATAGGGAAGCCTAGCAAATTCTCACGCTGTCAGCGGCTGGCTGGATATGGCCTAACTACGCCTTTGCTGGAGACCGAGCCGACCTGCTCCTTCCGCACCAGCAGCACGGCCGCGCCCCCAGCCAACAACAAATCGCGCAACAGAGTCCAAGCCAGCGAGGAACCCCCGTCCCCACCAAAACAACCGCAAGTCACATCGTTGCCGCGATACATATTGATACCGAGCACCGCGCTGAACATCACTAACAGCACCAACACGACCAAGGCATTGCTGCGCGGCCAAATGTCGAGAAGCAGAAGGCCACCAGCGATCAGTTCAATCCAGATAACCGACAGCGCAAACAGCGCGACCCAATCCACCGGGAGCATATCAAAGGCCGCGACCGTCTCGACGAAAGACGGTATCTGCGCGAGCTTTGCAGTCCCCGCCCAAACGAAAACACCGCCTAGCACCAAGCGGATCACGAGGGCCTGATAGGGCCTAAGTGCGAGTTTGTCCATTAGAAGGGTCCCTCCGATTCCACCGGATAACCCGCTTCTTCCCACTGAGGAAATCCTCCCTCAAAGACGTAGATCCGGGTGAAATCCATTTCCTCGGCGAGCTTCTGAGCCAGTTTATTGCCCAAGTTACACGTCGTACCCGAACAGTAAACGACCAGCGCGGTATCCCTAGACAGGTCGGCCAATGCCGCGTCTAAAGCAGCGAGAATCTCCGACGGCGGGACATTAAGGGCACCGGGCACATGCCCTAACTGGTAGGGCCAAGAAGACCGAGCGTCCACGAAAACAGCCGCCTTTTTATCAAAGAGCCGTTTGGCCATCGCTAGATCAATCACATGTACGCCCTCTTCTAGCCTTTGGACATCATCCACGGCCAAGCTATGCAACGCGCCGCTGGAAATACCGATGGCCGTTACCAGCAATGCCTTGCCGACAATTCGCTTCATCAGAGCTAATCCCCCTTTCTCCGGCAAAATATCGGCCCTTTGTTAAACCACTGCTGCCGGTATTTTGCCGCGCACGAATTCGGTGATAGATCGCGCCGACGTGAACCGTTCTGCCCGCAGTTCTTCGTCTTCCACATCAATGGCAAAGTGCGTTTCCAAGGCCATGACGAGCTGCAGCATGACTATCGAGTCAGCACCCATACCAGCACCTAACAGCAACTCATCGTCTGGGATCTCTTCCGGCTCGATCTCCAGTTCAAGAGCTTGGGCGATAACTTGCTTAACTTGGGTTTTGAGCTTCATCTCGGTGTCCATATCAGCCTCTTCTCTTGTGCTCCTTAACAGATGGGCCAACAACGGCCTACTTTTTGGTAAGCAGATTTCGTGCCAATCCGATCTACAAAATTATAACTGACTGTCATACAGAGAGTTACAAGAAACTGGCGCACTGCATACCAACCACCGAATCACCTCTCTATTGCACCCTCTTTGACGCACCTAAGCTACTTATTTGGTTCTATCTCACGTCTTTACAATGGGTTAGATCAAGTGCGTCAGGAGAGTCGCAGTGCGTTAAGACCGACCCGACCCCCGATTGCCCGTCCCCGCATTCCCTACGGCTGGGCCGATTTCCGGGCCAGCCGCTTGGAAAACCGCCTCTACGTCAATGTTCACGGTTGGGAACTGGTGGCCTATCAAGCGGTGGACGACGACACAGGGGACTAACGGCGGTTCACTCGGCGGCGACATCCCTACATGTGCTAGTGAATCCATCTCACTTGGGTTTTACCGTCGCCCGGTGCAGGCTCAGATATAGCATGGGTAAGTAGATCGGCAACAAAATCGACGAAGCCACCAAGCCGCCGGTCACTCCCACGGCCAGCGGATACCAGATACTCTCAGTATCCTCAAACAATACAATGGGCAGGAGCCCGGCCAACGTGGTCAGGGTAGTAATGGCAATCGGCTTGAGGCGGTGGGCCGCGGCGACGAATACCTCGGCTGCAAGATCGCCGCCCCCCGCTTTGGCCTTCTCGTCCATCTGGTACAGCATGAGGAAGGCGTTGTTGACTGCTATGCCAGCCAAAAAGAGCACTGCGATATAGCCGCCGGTGTCAAAGCTGGACCCTAAAAAGTAGAACGCATCAAACAGGCCAATCAGCGCCATTGGAACCGCCAGCAGTACCAAGAAAGGCTTGGTCCAAGACTCAAAGAGGCAGGCGGCAATCATCCACACGACCAGCACGGCCACCCCTAGAATGGCCATGAGCTCCCTGCGGTTGTCCTCTTCCAAGTACCAATAGGACTCTTGGCGGGTGATGCTAAAACCATAGGGGAATTCGGTCCGATCAATAATTAGGTCGATGAGTTTTTCCCCGTGCTCGCGCGACCCCAAGTAGTTGAGGTTGATCCGGCGCACATACGTCTGATCTTCGCGTGCTATTTTGGGTTGTATCCTGCTTTTTTCAAGCCGGATCAGATCGCCGAGCCGCACGTGGTCGCCGAGACCCGCCCCCCTCACCTCGTCGCTAGAGACGACATCGGCCCCACGCAACTTGATCGCTACGTCCTGCAACTCGCCGGCCACCCACAGACTTCGCCGCGACACCGCGGTCGTCTGCTGCCGCAACGCTTCGGCGACGTGGCTGTTATCCAGCCCGTACGCACTGATCGCCTCGGTATCCAAGCGCCCAATCATCTCGTACGGCTCATCAGCGCTGGAGCGGGCCACCGCGTCTATATCCACATCGCGGATGCGCTTGTTTTGGGAGAGTTTGTCGGAGAACTGTTCGGATATCTCCCGCAATTTGAGATAGTCGCTACCCTTGGCCTTGAGCGAAAACTGGGCAAAGTCGCTCAAGAGAGATTGGTGATGCTGAAAGCCAAACCCGCTCACCGAAATCCCCACCCCGCCGACATTGGCCGCGTGTCTGGCTAGGGCCGCGTAAACCTCTTTGGGGAAAGTGAGCCGGTCGGCCTCCTCCGCTAGGACGATCTCCATCAGCGCCGACTTCGACGAGTAGTTGACCGCCACTTTCTCTATTTGCTCCATGTACGGGGCTAGCGCCGCTTCAAACCCGAAACATATTTCTTCCATCTTTTGGATCGGCACGTTGCTCGGCATAGTAAAAACGATTTGCAGACTCTGCTCCTCACTCCGGCCAAAGACCTCCCCCTTGTGGACCTTTTGAAAAAACAGATACGAGGCCCCGCCCAACACCTTGAACAGCAGCGGTTTGGTTTCCTCGTCGAACTGTGGATCCATCCACCAGTCCTCGTACGCGCGAGCCACTGAGCCATCCTCGCCAATGGAGTCGGGCAGCAACCAGACCGGCAAGCCCCATAGCAACACCAGTAACGCCAGCATGATCCGGCGGTGCTTGCAGCAGAAGCCGAGCAGGGCAATATATGTTCGGGACAGCCAACTCATGATCTAAGCCGCGCTTTCTCTCCGCCTATCCAGCACCAGCATGAGAGGCGGCAGCAGCAGACAGGAGACGAGGAAGGAAAAGAGCACAGTGGCACCGAGTGCCAAGGCCACGGGTTTGAAATAGAGTTGCAGAGTTTGCGACAGGAAAAAGACCGGGAGCAAGGCTCCGACGGTCGTCAGGTTGGAGGCCAAAAGCGGTCTCAGCACTCCGGCGACTCCAGCGAGGATGCGCTGCTGGGCCGAGCCGCCACCCGTTGTTAGGTGGCGCTGGACGCTGTCGTACACCACGACCGAGTTATCGACGCTCAAGCCATAGCCGACAGTCAAACCGGCCAAGGTCAACACGTTCAGAGTCATACCCGCCAGATGGAGCAGACCCACAGTATAGGCCAGCACCAGCAGGATGGTTCCCCAAATGAGCAGGGTCGCCGACACTCTCTTGTAAGTGAAGATGACGATGGCGGCAATGAACAGCACCGCCAAAAAGGAGCGGTTGCCGATCTTGGCTAATTCCTTTTTCAAATCCTCACCTTTGTCCAGCTCCTTGACCAAACCAATACCCGGCGGCGCGTCCTGCATGGCACTCGCCATTACAGCCTTGACCGCAGTGGACGTTTCGAGCAGATCCACTCCTGGATACTTCTCTATGGTGACCAATACGGAGTTTTTCCCGTTGATGCGGATGCGGCTAAAATCGTCGGGCGCGTCCCAATAGACCCGCGCAATATGTCCCAAGTGGACCGCGACCGCGCCAACGGGCATTCGCTTGAGCGTTTCCAGATTATCATAGCCCCCGTCAAAGCGCACCTTTTTCGCCGCGCCGGCGTCCCACAGCGTCCCCAAGCTCGATTTGCTGCCGCTTAGCTGCTGCTGAAACGCCGCTATATCCTCGCTGTAAAGACCTGCGCTGGCCGCGGCATTCCCGTCTATCTCGATCACGAGTTCAAGCGACTCGCCTCCTTCTAGTTGCACGTCTTTAATCCCAGAAACTGCGAGTAGAGCCTTTTGGATGCGGGTTTTCGCGTACTCCCGCAACTCGCCTGGCCTCCGGTCGCCATACAAGCGGTAACTGAGGAAACCGGCCAAGTCCGCCAATTCCTCGGGTACCGAACGCTGGATCACAGGCCATGAGACGCCTTCGGACATGGTCTCGTAGAGTGGGTGGATTCGTTCGTTCAATTCTACTTCCAGCAAGCCGATATTCGCCTTGGTGTCGAATTGCACCACGAGTTCGGTGGAGCCTTCCCGAGTCTGCGAGCGAATGCTGGTGACGTGGTCCAACTGCTGCACCAACGACTCCAGCGGCCGCGTTACCTCCGACTCTACGGTGAACGCCGAGGCCCCGGGCCATTGCACGCCAAGGCGTAACTCGGGCAGTTCACTCGGCGGCGACAGCTCGACCGAAATGACCGCGAAACTCGCCACCGCCAGTATGCCGAGGGTAGCTACTGTGGTGAACACCGCGACGGGATGGTTAAGAGTCCAGCGTAACGCACGCATATCAGGCTTTGTCCTGAGAATTGAATCAACTTTTTGGAGTCTGCGCCCGCACCCGGCTACACACCAATGAGTAAACCACCGGGACCACGATCAGCGTCAGCCCGGTCGATAGCGTCAGCCCGCCAATGATGACCCAAGCCATCGGCTGGTGTAATTCCGCGCCCTGACCCGTAGAAAGTGCCATTGGCAGCAACCCCAACACCGTCGTCACCGTGGTCATGGCTATGGGCCGCAGCCGCTTGCGGCCCGCTTCGACTATGGCGGTACTCAGATCGGCCCCGGCGAGGTGGCGGTTGCGGATAAAATCCACCTTGACGATAGAGTCGTTGACCACAATGCCGACGAGCACCACAGCACCCATCGCCGACATAAAATTGAGCGTCTGACCCGTCGCATAGAGCGTCGCAACCACGCAGACAAGCGCCAACGGCACGACTGAAATGACCACGAACGGAATCTTGAGCGATTCAAACTTTGCGGCGAGTATGGCAAATACCAAGCAAAAGGAAACTATCAGCGTCAGCACCAAGTCGTCTAACATTTCCTTCATTTCGTCGTCAACTGCCCCAATCTCCAGCCAAATGTCTTGGGGCTTTTCTACCCTGTTCGCTGCGGCCTCCAATTGCCGCTTGGCCTCGGCCGCATCCCCTTTCACAAGTTCGGCACTAACTTCCACGGTCCGGCTCTGGTTTTTTCGGTGCAGCGCGGCATAGCCCGTATAAGGAGCGATGGCAACCAACTGATCAACCGGTACGTACACGGTCTGCTCCTCTCGGCGAATGGGATAGCTCAACCGCTTTAGCGTTTCTATTCCAAGCAGCCCTTCCCGGCCCACAACCAACCTGACATCTACTTCGCGGGAATAGTCGGCCAACTGGGTCGGCTTGCTGCCCTGTACCTCGCGGCGGAGAAAATCGGCGAGTTTTGCCGCGTCAATGTCGTACAGCGCGGCCTGGCTGTGGTCAATAGCCACTTCGTACCCACCGGCCCCCTCAGTGAGGCTCGAACGGACGTGGGCAAAACGCGGGATGTCCTCCATCAGCGCCACAATGGCCTTGCTCACCGCGGCCAGTTCCCCCCAGTCCTCGCCGTTTAGGCGCACGTCGAAATCGCTGGTCTTTTGCGGGAAGAAATGCTCGAGAAAGGACGGCGGCTGCCGCACACTCAGTTCGTATCCAGTAGCCGTGCGGCCCGAGGCTTCCAGCCTCGCCGCGACGGCATCGGTATCGGCCTCTGGGGCAATTTTCACTTCTATCACGGCCTTGTTGGCCCCTGGGCGGTACGACTGATCAAAATCGATATCCGTTATTCCCACGGACGAATAGACCGTTTGGATCTCTGGGTCCGCCCCCAAGACCTGTTCAATCTCGGCGACCTCGGCCAAGGTTCGCCGCAGCATGGACGACTCTGGGAATTCCACTTCGAGCACCAACCGCTTCCGGTCAACCGTGGGCATTAACTCCCGGTCAACAGCCGACAGCAGTGCCAAACCCAACCCAGCCGCGACCGCAATCGCAACTAGCGTCACCGCCTTGTTTTGCAGGCAGACCGCCAGCAGCCTTTCGTAGTGCCGAATCGCGCCCTCGCCCAGCCTATCGGCGCGGTCGCCGAGTTTGGCAAGCACTCGCAGGCGCGACAGCCAGCCCCTTGTATCGCCGCGCGACAGCAGCACGGAGACTAAGGTAATCGACACGAATAGGGATAGGGTCAGCGACGCTACGACCGTGATGGCTTGGTCGAAATACAAGGCCCCGGCTAGCCCCTCGATGTACACCAGCGGCAAGAAGACGGACACCGTAGTGAACGTCGAGGCGGCAATCGGCAGACTGACTTCCCTAGTGCCCTCAATGGCCGCTTCTACCAGCGAGCAACCCTGTCTCCTAAACCGCTGCACATTGTCGAGGACGATTATGGAATTATCGACCAAAATGCCAATTCCCAAGGCCAGCCCGCCGAGGGAAACCACGTTGAAATGGATGCCAATGCTGTACATCACTGCAAAGGTGATGACAATGGATACGGGCACCGCCAGCCCCACTATTAGTGGACTCTTCCAGTCGCGGATGAACAGAAATAGGACGAGCACCGCGAAAAAACCTCCCCAGTACAATGAGGAGAGGACATTGTCCACGGCCTCTTGGATGAATTCCGCTTGGTCAAAAACCGGAATCACCCTGAAATCGGGGAATTCAAGGGCCAGTGCCGCTAGCGCCGCTTCTACTTTCCGCGCAGTCTTTACCGTATTATCCCCAGACTTCTTGTACAGATACAGCGTGACTGTATCCTTGCCGTTGAGCCGGTTGTAGCCGGTCGGCTCTTTAAACCCGTACTTTGCAGTGGCAATGTCCTCAAGGAAAACCGTCGTGTTATCGACGCGTTTGACCGGCACTTTTCTTATGTCCTCAATGTCCCGGTAGCGGCCTTCTATCCTCAGCGGGTAAACCAAGTTACCTTCGCGGATGGTCCCTCCCGCAGAATTGGCATTAAACCGCGTCAAGGCCGCCTCGACATCGGCGAACTCCACACCATAGGCGAGACATTTGCGGCGGTCTATCTCGACTTGGACTTCCTTTTCTAGTCCACCGGCGACGAGGGCTTGCGCCACGCCTTGGATCTGTTCTAGTCGGGGTTTTACTATCGCTTTAGCGACGTCCTTGAGTTCGACTAAGGCCGCCCGATAGTCCTCATCCGAAACCGGGCGCTCTATGCGATCCCCGGTGACCGCGAGCATCATAAACGGCGACGACGACGGATCGAAGCGCAGGACCGTCGGCCTTGCGGCGAAATCAGGCAGCAGTTTTTGGATTCTATCGAGCTTGTTGCGGACCTTGATGAAGGTCAGGTCCATGTCGGCGTCCCAACTAAACTCCAAGTACACCAGCGACAGATCGTCCCGCGATACAGAGCGCATATTCCTAATGTTGTATAGGCCGCTCAGCGCGGCCTCTATCGTTTGCGTGACCTCCTCCTCAATGTCGATGGCAGCCACGCCTAGACATTCAGTCTTCACCGCCAGTTTCTGAACTTCGACGTCCGGCAGGAAGTCCACCCCCATTTGATAAAAGGAATAGAGTCCCAACAGGACGGCGGCGGCATAGACGACAACCGTTGTTACCGGCCGCCGCACGGACGAGGCGGTGAGATTGGCAGGCATTAGAGTTCCTCATTGACGACAATGACTTGAGCGTTGTGGGTCAAGTTGAAGTGACCGGCCGTAATCAGGGTATCCCTAGCGGCCAAGCCTTCCCGCACTTCCACCATATCGTCAGTTTCCTCGCCGGTTTCGACGTAGCGCCATTTAGCCCGCCCGCCCTCGTACACGAACACCACTTTCCTGTCGTTGCGAGTGAGTAGGGATTCCCTCGGCACCAACAGCCTATCTTTGTAGCGGGCGGCCTCGACGCGTACATCGGCGAACATGCCGGGCCGCACGGCCATATCCGGGTTCTCTATCTCTACTAGGACTCTGCACGTTCTACGTTCCGCATCTATAGTTGGGTTCACCGACACGACGCGCCCGCTCACCGTTTTTCCAGGCAGCGCAGCTAACTCTATCTCAGCCCTCGCGCCTAGCCGTATATGCCTGATCTCGGTCTCCAACACATCCATTTCGAGGCGGAGCCGATCCAGCGCCACGACCCGCGCCACAACATCGCCCTTGTTGACGAAGTCGCTTCGGTCCGCCACTACTTCCGACACATATCCAGCGAACGGTGCCCCTATAATCGCGTGCTCAAGTTCGATCTTCGCCCTTTTGAGTTTCAGCCTAGCTTCGTCGAGCCCGACTTGGTCCGCGGCCAGTTCCTTTCTCGACTTGCTAAAAATGAGTCTGGATGCTTCGACATCGTTGACATTGGTCGAATCGACACCCAGCCGGTTGAACATTTGTTCCCTGTTATCGCGATCGCTGGTGAAGAAGGCGATGTTGGCGTATTTGGTGAGGGCCTTATCCAGTTCCTCCCGCGCCTGTTGCTGGGCTATCCTGAGCAAGTCGTCCTCTAACTCTACTACTGTATCGCCTTGTTCTACCCAGTCGCCTTCCTGTATGAGCAACCGATTGATCCTAGCAGAGACTTGGGCCGTAATTTCAGCCGTCCTCGTGGGGCTGACGTACCCGTACGAGACGACTTGGCGAACCAGTGCCCCCTCATTCACCTGCATTATGGCTACGGGCTTGCGGGTATCGGCGGGGACGGATTTTACTGCTTCGGTCTGGGAGCGGTCCTTAGCCTCTACGTGGTCGGCCTGAAAAAAGCCGGTCACGGTCTCGCTCTGACTGGCCAGCATAATCGTCAGCAGAGCTATGATTGAATAGAGTACTTTGTTTTTCATGGCAGCACCTCCTTGATGGGCCAACAGCGGCCTATCTTACTAATAGCACATTCCGTGCCAAAGCGGAGCTGTCAAACCGTAACTGATTGTAAAACAAAGCGTTAAAAAGGTTTGGGGCGGTTCGCGCAAAACGCCAAATCGCTCTTTGATTGCTCCCTTTCGACGCACTTGCCCTTCTATTAAACTTCTATCTCAATTTTTTACAATAGGTTAGAGAAAGTGCGTCGGAACTGTCGCAGTGCGGCAGAATCGGTTAGAGCGGGGAGACCGGCCGGTCGTCGAGGATGGTGCCGGTAGCAACAGCAGTGGCCAGCATCGCCTCGATGTAGATCTAGATCTGGCCTTTGGATGAGATCGTATTAATTCTGATCGGGTCCATAAGTAGGGGCGGTTCGCGAACCGCCCCTACCCAATCCCCACTATCCCTGTTTCACAAAGGTAATCCACAGTGGGCTAGCACCCACTTCGTGTTGCTCCAAAGGCGTCAGCTCACCCGTAGCCGCGTCAATGCTATACGAACGGAGCCGTCCCGATCCCTGCCCAACCGAATAGACGAAGCGGCCGCTCGGATCCAACTCGAAAAAGCGAGGCGTGGCCTCAGTGGGATAGCGTCCTTTGGCCGTCAGCCGCCCATCGTCGCCAATGGCGAAAAGGGCCAAGGAATCGTGGCCGCGATTGGATCCGTAGAGAAACTGGCCGTCCGGCGTGATCTTTATTTCGGCTGTGGTGTTGTCCTCGTTGTTAAATCCCTCTGGCAAGGTCGAGATAACCTGAAACGACGAAAGCGTCCCGGCCTCCGGGTCGAAGTGATGAGCCGACACCGTGCTACCGTCTTCGTTGACCGAATAGAGGAGGTCGCGGGTCGGGTGGAAAGCAAAGTGGCGCGGGCCTTCGGGCGTAGCCGGCTGTATCTTGGGCGGGTCGTTGGGCGTCAGCCGCCCGGTTTGCTGGTCAAAGCAAAACTGGAATATCGCGTTGGACGGGTTGGTGTGCGGCACAAAGGCAAAGCGGTTCGAGCGGTCGGTCTGGATGCTGTGGGCGCGTATTGCGGTGGGAATCATTTGCAGCGGCTCGGCCGAGATCGCACCATCCGCAGCTACGCCGTGCACGCCGACCTGACCCGATCCATAGTAAGACGACAGCAAAAAAGCACCGGTGTCGTCCAAATACAGATAGGGCGGCCCTTCCTCTAAGCTCGTCTCCGCGAGCTTGACCAGCGTCCCCTTTTCTCGATCTATCTCATAGCTAGCCAGTTTTTGGGCCGAGCGCAGTGCCACGAACATCTGAGTCCCATCCGGGCGCACAGTCACCGCCCCGGGGGAATCTCCCAACTCGATATTGGGCTGCGGCTCTAATGCGCCGGTGTCTTCGTCCATCAGGAAATGCGAGAAAAAGTTGCTGCCCGAGTTTGAAATATACACGTGATACGCCATGAAAATCTCCTCCAAAAGGGTTAGTGTGTCACTTCTCGCAGTGCGTGCAAAAAAACGGCTGGATCGGCCGGGCCGAGCAAGAGGGCATGGGAACCGTGCGTTGGAATATACACAGCGCGCGGTGTACCCGTGTAGAAAACGTGCGCCTTCTCCCCGCTGTGCAGATAAAACGCCCCCCCGCGAAAAAAGAACGCGCTAATGGCAAAAATTTTGCCCCTGGTCCGGTATTGGGGCTCGGCTGACAAATCGACGACGCGGGCCTCTTCCACCTTCAGCTCGTCATAGGTGAAGTGCTTGCCGTGGGCGCTGTTGCGGATGAGCAAGTGGCCCTCTAGCAAGACAAAATCCGTGCGGCGGGCACTCAAATAAAACCAAGTAAATACCGAGAAAAATATGATCAGCATCAGCACGTAAGACGAGCCCAAGGCCACAGGCGCGGCGACGCGGGCGACCGGGCCGTCTGGGTCAATGGCCGCGTAGAGCGCGAGGGTCAGCACGCCGAAAAAGGCGGTAGTCACGGCAAAAGATGCGGCCATCACTTTGCCGAACAGAGCGGCGGACGGCGGGTGGATGGGGAAAATGCGCGGTTCCATGTCAACTCGCTCTGAGCAGCATCAAGCCTCCGGCAATGGCGAGGATGCCGATGGTCTTAACGGGCGTGAGCCGTTCCTTGAGGAAAATCCAGCCCAGCAGCGCGCCGATTACTACCGACGACTCACGCGCGGCAATAATATAGCTGACCGGCCCTTGAGTATAGGCGTACAGTATCAGCAAATAGGTCGCCAGCGAGCCTGCACCAATCAAGATAATATACCTGTAGAAGTCGCGAACCGTCGTCAGCAGTTCCATACCGTATTGGCGCACCACAAAGGGCATGCGCATGAGGGTGGCGATGATCCACATGCCGCAGATGTAGTAAATCGGTTGCACGTATCCTACGCCTATTTTGTCGATCAGCGAATAACAGACAATCGTCAGCCCCACGCTCAGGGCCAGTTGCAAGCCCCGCGCTTGGAGCTTGAGAGCCGGGGCACCAACGCAAAAAATCCCCACGAAAACTAGGGCAATCCCGCCCGCGCCCATCAGTGAAATGTCCTCGCCCAAGCTGAGATAAGCGACAAAGGCCGTCAGCCCCACGCCCGAGCCGCGCGCAATCGGATACACCGTCGAGATTTCGCCGTGCTCGTACGCCCGCGCCAGCAAGGCAAAGTACAGCCCGTGAAAAACGCCCGTAGCTAGCAAGCAGAGACCGGCCGGCCACGACAGGATCAGCGGCGTGCCCTGCCACCAGATATAAGCGCACAGCGGCATTACGAACAGGATGCCAGAGGCAAAGGAGAGCCAGAGCACGGCCACATTGCCAGCGACCTTGTAAGCAGCGAAATTC
>JAJEEZ010000411.1:0-21051 GCA_022820705.1 Candidatus Latescibacterota bacterium
CGGCGACGTAACCCGCATCGTGCGGGCCTATGAAACGCCCCAGCAGCGCCTAGTCAAAATCACCGGTCAGCCGGGGCTGTCGCTCTCGGTGGCGCTCAGCGAAGGGGCCAACATCATCAAGTTGGGTAAGGAAATCGACCAACTGGTCGCCCTCCACCAAGCGCGGCTGCCTCTGGGCATAACCCTCAACAGAGTGGCTTCCCAAGATTTTGAGGTAGAGAAATCGGTCGCCAACTTCACCAACAATCTCTTGCAAAGCGTCACTATCGTGCTGTTGTCCATGCTGATCTTTTTGGGACTGCGCACCGGTCTAGTGGTGGCCAGCCTTATTCCCATGACCATTGTCGCTACCCTTTTCATCATGGGGACATTCGATATCGGTCTCAATCAGGTGTCGCTGGCGGCGTTGATCATGGCGCTGGGCATGCTGGTGGACAATGCTATCGTAGTATCCGAAGCGATCGTGGTCAAAATGGAAAAGGGCACCGACGCCAAAGAGGCTGCCATCGAATCGGCTCGGGAGTTGGCCGTGCCGCTCTTGGTCTCTTCGCTGACCACTTCGGCCGCGTTCTTGTCCTTCTTTCTGGCCGCGTCTATCATGGGCGAGATGATGGGGCCGTTGTTCAGTGTAATTACCATAGCCTTGCTCTCTTCTTGGTTGCTTTCCCTGACTATGGTCACGTTGTTGGCGGTGTTTTTCATTCGGGTGAAACGGCAGACATCTCAGTCTGAGAAAAGCACTTTTATCGATCGCCTCAACGGCCAGTATAAAGGGCTGCTCCTCAAGGCCCTTGCGCGCCCCTATTCATTCATGGGGATCATCGCCGGTTTATTTGTATTGTCGCTTTTCGGTTTTGGTTTTTTGCCGTTCATCTTTTTTCCCGACAGCGAGCGCAACTTATTGACGGTAAATCTGAATTTGCCCTTGGGGACCAAGATCGAGACGACGACGGCCCGGGTGGAACGGCTCGAGTCGTATATTGCGGATAGCCTCCTAGTGAATGCACGTCGCCAGCGCGGGGTAACGGACTGGGCGACCTTTGTCAGCGAGGGGCCGCCCTCCTACGACCAAGGTTATCAGGCGGGCGAAGCCAACTCGGGGTACGCCCATATGTTGCTCAATACCAGTTCGGGTGACGACAACCAGTGGGTAATTGACCGCCTAGATGACTTTTGCTTCCGCTCCTTTCCCGATGCCGAGGTGCGGGTTTCGCGATTGGCCGGTGGAGGTGGCGGCAGTGACGTGGCCGTGCGGATAACAGGGCCGGATCCAAACGAACTGTTCGGCCTCGCCGACCGCATCAAGCAAAAACTCAACGAAATATCCACTGCGCAGAATATCGGCGACGATTGGGGGCCAAAATCAAAAAAGTCGTCGTTGACATCGACCAGTCTAGGACGCAAAACGCCAGTTTGACCAACCAAGATATCGCCCTTTCGTTGCAGACCGCCCTCACGGGGTTCAATACAGGAGCTTTCCGCGAAGGCGACCAGAGTCTCCCCATTGTCCTGCGCAACGAAAGCAGTCAGGACGTCGATGTGCGCCAACTAGAGAGCATCAACATCTACGCCCAAGGTTCGGGCAAAAACGTGCCGCTGGGACAAGTGGCGCAGATCGTGCCTCAGTGGCAACTTGCCAAGATCAAACGGCGCGACCTGTACCGCACCTTGACCGTGACCTGCGACGCCAAAAGCGGTTTTACGGCGCAGGATATCACTGACGAGTTTATCCCTTGGCTCGAAGAAGACAGCAAATCTTGGCAGCAGGGCTATCGCTACGAGTTGGGCGGCGAGTCGGAGCAGAGCAGCGAGGCCATGAGCGCGGTCGTCGCCAAGCTGCCGCTGTCCGGCTTTATCATTCTAGCGCTGTTGATTGTCCAGTTCAACTCCTTCCGCAAGACCTTTATTGTGCTGAGCACCATTCCGCTCGGCCTGATCGGGGTTATTGCCGGATTACTCGTCTTCCGCTCGTTCTTTGGTTTTTTCGCCTTTCTCGGCTTGATCGCGCTGGCCGGAATCGTCATCAACAATGCGATCGTGCTCATAGACCGCATACAAATCGAATTGAACCAATCCGGGCGGACGTCTATTGAGGCAATTGTCGCCGCGGCCCAGCAGCGTTTTCGCCCCATCTTGCTGACCACCTGCACGACGACGCTAGGGCTTATTCCCCTCTATTTGGGAGGCGGACTGATGTGGGAGCCGATGGCGGTGGCCATCATGGTGGGCTTGCTTTTTGCCACTGTGATCACTTTGCTGTTCGTGCCGGTGCTCTACAAAATCCTCTTTGCAGTCAAAAACTAACCGGCAGTTTTTAACGACCAAACCAATAGGAGGCGTCGTGAAAGTCACTGAGATAGAAGTACACGAAATCAGCCTAGAGTACCAAGACTGGATCGCCTACCCGGTCAGCCACTACCAAGGCGTGACCCGGCGCACGGTGTACGTGGCCCACACCGATACTGGCCTGATCGGCTTAGGCGAGAGCGGCCGCACGGAGCCGCAGGAAGTAATCGACCAGTATGTGGGCAGCAACCCCTTCGAGTGGATGGGCGACGAAGTTTCCATCGGGCTGGGCACGACCATGTACGATTTGATGGGCCAGGCCGCAGGCGTGCCGGTGTACAAGCTCTTCGGGCAGAAGTACCGCTCGTGGGTGCCGGTGGGCAGTTGGACTGTGTCGAGCGCCCCCGGCCACATGGCCGAGGCCGTGGAGAACTACGCCGCCCAGGGTTACACTTGGCTCAAGTTCCACCTGTCGCCCTTTGAGAACGTCTTCGACCAGACTGAGGCCATGCAGGCCGTGGCTCCGCCCGGATTCAAGATCCACTACGATTTCACCGGCGGCGGCACCGATGACTACATGCCGGATCTGCTGGCTAGGTTGGCCCAATATCCCATTGCCGGCTGCTTTGAAGACTCGATCAATGCCGGCGACACCTTGGCGTCGATTGATTTGCGCCGGCGCATCCCCCTGCCCATCGTGCGCCATCAAGCGCCGCTGGACGCTACGTACGAGGTGCTGATGGGGGCGGGAGATGTGTACATGCGCGGCCATCAGAAATTTGGCGATGCGATCCGCGCCGCTGGTCTGTTCGCCGCAGGCAATATACCATTCATGCTGCAAAACGTGGGCGGCACAATTACTCGGGCCATGGTTTGCCACATGATGGCGACCTTTCCCTCTGCCACCTTTCACTTTATCGACAGCAGCGAAATTCTCAAGGACGAGGTGGTGCGCGAGCGCCTAGAGCCGATCAATGGGCTTATTCGAGTGCCGGAAAAGCCGGGATTGGGTTTGACGTTGGATCGCGACGAGTTGGAGCGGCTAGCGAACCGGGAATTGCCGCCGATCAAGCCGTGGATCGTCAAATCGCAATTCGCCAATGGGACGCGGATGTACAATAGATACGACCCCCTGACGACGCGCCATTTTCTGATCCGGCCCGACTGGACCCGGGGCGGGATGCCCCATAGCTACGCTGCGCCGATTGAGACCGAGTACTGGGACGACGATGGGACGCCTGAATTCGCTCAGATGATGGCGCGGTTGGTGGAGGAGGGGACAGTGTTGGAGCGATGAGCGGTTGTCAGGATCGGTGTTGGTAGGGTCCTAGGTCAGGATCGACATACGCGCGGTGGAAATTCCTACCCTTCAGGTACTTAGTTTCCAACTCGACATCGGTCAGGGTACAGTAGGGATCGGCCAAATCCGCGTCGCGCTCCAACAGCGTCACTTCAATGCGGTTTTTGCCCCGCACCGGCCAGTGGGCCGCATCCAATTTGAAAATGTGCCAGTACCCACCCATCACCCGATAGCGCGGGCCGTCCATGTTGTAGAGCGAATTGATCTTGCGCCGCAGGTCATCGGGCAAAATCTGGCCGTTGAGCGCAAACTGAATGCGATCAGTCTCGACATTGCCGTGGATGCGGAAGCGCAGCAAAACTTCGTGGACGCGGTCGGCCTTCCCCCATTTTTGCAGGTCGTCGGCAATGGTCAATTCCAATTCGACGGGTTGGTCCAGATCCAATTGACGCGGTAGTGGATTGGGCCGACTGACTGCAGGACCGTCTTGGGTGTTAGTGAGCAGGAAGTAGTATTTGTCCTTGGCCGCCATAATGCTGGGGTAGGGCAGTTCCCTGAGCTTTTCGTAAAAGGACGCCTCGTACGGCCACAAGTGGAACCACTCGGAGACGTACAGGCCGTCAACGCCTTGATCCCAAAAATTGCAGGCCGCGGCCCGCAGCATGGACAGGGGCGCGTCGAGCAAGCGGTCGGAAAAAACCATGCCGTTCAAGGGGGCCAATAGGCGGCAGGGCGTCCCTTGGGTGAGGCCAATGAATTCCGCGTAGTCGGCTTGCATTTTCAAGCGGTAGTTCTCGCCGAAGTTTTCCGCGACGATCACATCGACCAGACCCCGTTTGACCCATTCCTCCGGGTCGAGTCCGGCGCGGGAGCAATCTTCCAAGCGGTCGGGAATATGCACCACCAACTCTTTGTCGGTGCCGCTGTGTTTGACCGCTTCGTGGACGCGGCCGATCCAGTCGGTCATCAGGGCGCGGCCAGCGTCAATTTCGTCGGGGTGGAAGAAATAGGGCATTTGGTTGAGCTGTAGTTCAAAGCCGTCGGATGGATACTCGCCCATCACCTCTTCGACAATGGCAAAGCGCTCGTCGCGGACCTCCGGATGCTTGAAGTCGAGGCCGTCTAAGCCGGGGTAGTCCGGGTCGAGATCGCCGGCCGCGCCAATTTCGAGGTGCTGGTTCTCAATGCGGAAATTGGAGCAGCGAACCGAGGCGTGATCAACGCCGCCGCGCTGTACGATCAGGAGGGGATAAACCTGGATGCCCAATTCGTGGGCCCGGTTGCAGACCAAGCGCAGCGGATCGTGGCCGGCGTCGATGAGGGACTTGGCGTTTTGCCAAGCGCGGCGAAAGACGTAGTGATCCCAGACCTCGACGTTGTGCCCCATCAACTCGCCGGCCCGAGTGTCGTGCAGCATGGTGCGGCCCTCGCCCAAGCAGAAGGCGATGGCTTCGACCGTAGTGCCGGCCAATTCATCGACCAAGGCGATGTATTCCTCGGGGGCCATGGGCGGCTCGTAGCGGTAGATGTGGGGATGCCGGCCGTCGTGGTAGTACATGATTTTGGGTTGGTTCATGGCGCGATCCTTTTCGTTTTTGATGTCCAATCCCACGCAAAAAAGCGGAAGCTGCTCCCGCAATGGACATCCACGTCCAAGCACATAGTTGAATCCCTGTTAGAATCGAGCCTAAAATTGGGCGATTGGCCGCCGGAGACAAGCTGGATGGAGAGAGCGGTCTATTCGCTACCAGTACGGCTGCGACCAAGAAACGTGGCGTTTGACTTTCTGCGCAAAAATATCTTGAATACCCGATTGCCCTCAGCGCACTAGATGCTCTGCGGACAATGGGTAGCCTGCGTGGTTGCCCAACACTTAGGAACTGTCGAACCCAAAAAGCCAGCTCAGAAAAGGAGGATTGAATCCCATGAGCGAGTCAAAGAGCGATGCAACATATACGATGGGACGCACCCAAGGGGAAGAGGAGCGTCTGATTCTGCAATCGCAACTGTACGACGCCGTGACGCGGCGCTTTTTTACAGAGGCCGGCATCAGCAGCGGAATGAAGGTGCTCGACATTGGCAGCGGTGCCGGAGACGTGGCCATGACAGCCGCTGAGTTGGTCGGGCCAGAAGGAGCCGTCGTGGGCGTGGATGTAAATCCGGAGATTCTCGAAACGGCGCGGGCACGGGCGCAGGCAGCCGGATTTACCAACGTCGAGTTTGTCGCGGGGGACGCCCGGACCTTGGAATTGGGAAACGACTTCGACGCCGTAACTGGTCGGTTGGTCCTCATGTACATGGCCGACCCCGCCGACGCCCTGAAACAGCTAGCGACTCGCTTGCGTCCTGGGGGGATCGTGGCTTTTCAGGAGGCTGATTTCACTCCCTATCGACAGATGTATAATCCAGATACACCCCAAACGAACAAGCTAATCGATTGGGCTATCGGACTGTTTGAGCAGGCCGGGGCGCATATCGATATGGGCTTCAACCTGTACCGCGCATTCGTCGAGGCTGGCCTGCCCGAGCCATACATGCATTGCGAGTATCCGGTCGGCGGCCCGGAGTCGTGGGCCGGGTACGAATTCGCTGCCAACAGCTTTCGCAGCATGCTCCCGCTCATAGAAGAGTTCGAGATCGCCACGGCGGAAGAGGTCGATGTAGAAACGATGGCCGAGCGGGTTCGGCAAGAAGTGGTAACGGCGAAACGTCCGCTTGCCCTGCCGCCCCATGTAACCGCTTGGGCACAGCTTGCGAGCTAAACGATGAGCAAGTGGAAAATCGCCGGGATCAACTTCGACCATCTGCACATGGGCGACAATTTGCGCATGGCCTTTGAGCACGCAGACGTCGAAATCGTCGGCATCTGCGACGAACAGCCCGAGCGCATGCAGCAGGCGTGCGCGGATTTCGCCATTCCAGCCGATAGAGTTTTCACCGACTACCGGGAATGTCTGGAAAAAACCCAGCCCGACATCGTCCTTTTGTGCCCGGCTACCGCTGAACACGGAGAGTGGACCGAAAAGGTCGCGCCCTTCGGCGTACACATCATCATGGAAAAACCCTTCGCCGCCACCCTCGCCGAGGCGGACCAGATGCAGCGGGCCATGGAGGGGACGGACAAACTGTTGGCGATCAACTGGCCGCTGGCTTGGTATCCACCGCACCGCACGGCGCGGCGGCTCATCTCCGAAGGCGAGATCGGCGAGGTAATCGAAGTCCACTACTACGACGGCAACCGAGGGCCGCTGTGGCACCTCGCCGACAAAGTGGAGCGCACCGCAGATGTCGTCGAGCGCGAAAAACCCACGAGTTGGTTTTACAAAAAGGAGGCGGGCGGCGGCTCCCTGCTGGACTACTTAGGCTACGGCACCACATTGGGCACCTGGTACATGGACGGCCGGGCACCAATTGAAGTGACGGCCACCGTAGATCAGCCCCAAGGACTCGAAGTAGATGAACACTGCATTGCGGTAGCGCGCTACGAGCGGGGCCTGTCGAAATTCGAGACGCGCTGGGGCACCTTTACCGATCCCTGGACTCTGCAACCCCAGCCCAAGTGCGGCTTCGCGATCGTCGGCAGCGAGGGCACGATCAGTTCCTACGACTACGAGGAGGTAATCCGCGTGCAGACGCGGGCGCAGCCAGCAACCGAGGAACGGCCGGTAGATGTGCTCGAACCGCCGTTTCAGAACCCCGTCCAGTACGTGATTCACTGCATTGAACAGGACCAACCCATTGAGGGCCCGCTCTCGCCGGCACTGTGCCGCATCGGCCAACAGATCGTCGATACGGCCTACCAGAGCGCCGCACAGAAGCGCACGTTACCGCTGATTCAATAGCTCATGGCAGAAAGCCAAGACAGCGGCTATGGCCGAGGCAAAACCGGGTCGGAGGCCGAAGTACCAGCCCCGGACTTGCCCTACCAACCGCGCGATCCAGCGGCCTATCGTCCGCAGATCGGCCTGATCGGCTGCGGCGGCATCTCCGAGATGCACTTGCGGGCTTATAAAAACGCTGGCTATGAGGTCGCGGCCCTGTGCAGCCGCGATCGGGGGCGCGTCGAGCAACGGCAGCGGGAGTTCTACCCCGAGGCCGACACATACCTCGACTATCGGGATCTGCTCGCTCGCGACGATATTGAGGTGGTGGACGTTACACCCCATCCGCAGGAGCGGCTGCCGATTCTCGAAGCGGCCATTGATGCGGGCAAACACGTCCTCAGCCAGAAGCCTTTTGTGCTCGACTTGGATGCGGGCGAGGCGCTAGTTGCCCGGGCCGAGCGGCGCGGCGTGCAACTGGCCGTCAACCAGAATGGCCGCTGGGCACCGCATTTTAGCTACATGCGCCACGCTGTGGCCGCTAACTTGGTCGGCCAAGTGCAGAGCGTCGAGTTCGCCGTGCATTGGGATCACAACTGGATCGCTGGTTCTGCTTTTGACGCGGTGGAAGATCTGGTGCTCTACGACTTTGGAATGCACTGGTTCGATATGGCGGTGGTGCTCTTAGGCAGCGAGACGCCGCAACGGGTCTACGCCTCAGCTCGACACGCAGCCGATCAGGACGCCAAGCCGCCGCTTTTGGCCCAAGCGGCGATTGAGTGCGCGGGCGCGCAGGCGACGATCTTCTTTAACGGCAACACTCGCCAAGGACAACAGGACCGCACGTATCTCGTCGGCACGGATGGCACCATAGGGGCCAGCGGCGTGGATCTGACGGAGCAAGAAGTCGTCTTGTACACCGCAGCAGGAGTAGCCCGGCCGCAGCTTGTGGGGACGTGGTTTGAGCAGGGGTTTCACGGAACTATGGCCGAACTACTCTGCGCCGTCGAAGAGGGCCGCGAACCCAACAACAGTGCCCGTGCCAATCTTGCGAGTTTGGCACTGTGTTTTGCAGCCGTGGCAAGCGCTCACCGTGGCGAGCCGATGGTGCCGGGGACGGTGCGGCGATTGCCCGGCCATTGAGTCGCCTACATTTTTGACGTCTTGCAGTCCGTCCTCAGCACTGGGGGCGCGACAGCTATCCACTTGGAGGTTTCCTATGGATGCAACCTGCCTGCAATATGCGTTGACTGAGGAGGAGCGTCGCCAGTTTGAGGAAGACGGCTTCTTCATCGTCCGCGATGTGCTGCCCTTGGATTTGGTAGCCCAGCTCATTCCCATCGTCGATCGCCTCGACGCCGAGGCCCGGCTGCAAAAGGGGCTGGAAAAGCACCAGATGCACAACTTTTTCGACTTTATCGGCAAAGACGAACTCTTTTTGGAGTTGCTCGACTGGCCCAAGACGTTCGCCAAGGTATTTGGGATTTTGGGCTGGCACATTCAGCTCTACCACACGCACTTGATCGTCACTCCGCCTTTAGACGGCGTCGTGCCCAAGCGCAAGCGGCTGGGCTGGCATCAAGACAGCGGGCGGCTCAACATCGACATGGAGACTGAGCCCCGGCCGAGGGTCTCGCTCAAGGTGGCGTACTTTCTCACGGACTGCACTGAGACCAATCGCGGCAACTTCCACGCCGTACCCGGCTCGCACCTAAAAAACAAGCTGGAAATGCCCGAAGACGAGGACTTAGACCCAGCAGGCGCAACACCGATCCAAGTGGCAGCGGGCGACGCGGTGTTTTTCGACCGGCGCATCTGGCACGCGGCCGGCCACAACTCCTCGCCCGACGCGCGCAGGGCGCTGTTTTACGGCTATAGCTACCGCTGGTTGCGGCCGCGCGACGACATGACGGTGGAGCACCTGATGGACCGCTGCGATCCGATCCGCCAGCAGCTACTAGGTGCTGGCCCGAGCGGCGGGCACGGCTACACTTCGCCAAAAGAAGAAGATGTGCCGCTGAAAGCGTGGATTCGCGAGCATTTGGGCGACGAAGCGGTGGTTCAGTAAAACTCAGTCCGCCGTCAGTCCCACAAAGAGCCTGCTGAATAGACTGGTCAGCGGCTCGACCTCGCCGCGCTCGGCTGCCCTCGCCAAGACCACGCCCGGCTGCGCGGCCTTGGCGGCTCGTCCCAAAACGTGGTAATCGGCCCGGACGGGCTGTTGGGCCGCTTCCCGTGCCTCGCTCCAGCCCTGGTTGGTGGCAGCCAAACCCCATAAGGCACGCGGGGCCCGCACCTTGGCCTCCTCCACCGACAGGCCGTCGCGCCAACAACCGCGCTGGGCGAATAGGCCGCCATCTTCCCGATAGATTAACCCACCGCCCACGTATTGAATCAACTGCTGTTGGTTGCCCCGCGCCCCCGACAGCGACAACAGGGCCAAGGGCCCCAAGTCGTTGTCGTCGAAATCGGCCTGCTGGTAGAAAGCCGCCACCAACTCGTCGCCATACATTTGCCACTCGTCCCAATCGGCCTCTTTGGGTTGCTCAGGCCACTCCTTGCTCGAACCGAGGAAGGGATTGAAGGAGGCCCCCGACAGCTTGCAGACCTCAAAGCCGCGCCGCGTCAACTGGTCGAGAACCTCTAACGCTCGCTCTAGGCCCTCGTGCTGCAGCACCTGAGCTAATAAGCGGTTGAGATCGTGCTTGGAAAATAGCCGACTGCCATCCACGGCCACTCCGGTCAATTCCTCCACTTCAGCGCGGCCTTCCTCCGTGCGGCAAAGCTGCGCCAAGCCCCATATCGTGCCGTGGTAGTTGTCGGTCACGTAGCGCCATATATCTGCATCGCGCTGTATGTGCCCGGCCACCGACAGCGCAGTCTCGGCTTCGGCCTGGGCTTCCTCAGTGAGGGGCAAAAACACCTCGATCTGATCGCCGTCGAAATCTAGCTCCATCAGTCGGCAAACGCGCGGATGGACGCGCACGGCGGCCCCGGCCAAACGCTGCGGACGAAAGGCCACCACTGCGGTGGACGCCGGGCCATCGTCAACCAGCACCCGCTGGGCGCTGTACAGCAGCACCCACGAGCGTTCCATGAGCGCGTCCAGAACCTCAGTCGCTCGGGGCGAACGCCGCGCCACTTCCTCGGCGCGACCTATCTCCCGCTCTACCTGAGGCCCGAACAAAGCCCAAGCCATCTCCTCGGGCAGGCCCACTTGGTCGAGATCCAACTCAGACTCCGAGGCGAGCGCGGCCCGGCCGCTAAACAGCGGTCTAGCCCGGAAGTGGAGGTGCTCCGGACGCAACAGCGCGGTAAAAAAATCCTCCACCCGTTGAGTCACCTGCGCCACTGCTGGCCCGACCAGAGCCTCAGGAGCCTCGCTATCGATGATGCGTTGCAAGCGCGTATTGGCTTCGACCAAATCCTCGTAGCAGCCTCGAATCGGGTCGAACTCGATCCCCGCAGGCAAAGCGCCGGGATCTCCCACCGTCCCCACTTGGCGTCCCGGTGCCCACGGGTGCGGCACTGGCCGGGCCAAGGTCAGTCCCTCGGGCTCGGCAAAGGAAAAGCGCAACTCCTCGCCCGCTAACTCGGCCCGTATCCCGGCCATACCCAACAACTGCTGCAATAGAGCAAAGCGTGGAGACGGAGGCGAAGACGGGGATATTGGGTCAGAAGCCAAACGCTGGCCTAGCGCATTGGCGTCGGGCCGCTCAGCCGCGGCCGTGTTGAACAAAGCGTGGATATTGGCTACGGCCCCAGCCTCGCACAAAGCTCCGTAGGCCATCATGTCGAGCGCTGGTCCGCCGACTCCTGTCACCGCGGTTTCCAAGTGCTCGGCCGCAGTGTGGGCCGCCAGAAGGCCCCAGTACACCCAACCCACGGTACTGCGATAGGGCAGCTTTGCGCCTTTGAGGGTCAGTTGCTCCATGCCGTCTTCGGGCAGTCCCGCCTCGACCAGACGCGCTTTTAACGTCTCTTCGCTGGGTGCTTGGAAAGGCGGCACCACCGCCGGAGTCCCTTCGGCTTGGGCAATGCGACCCATGACCGCCTCGCGCTGCTGGCCGAAGTTGAGCCGCGAGACCATACTGGTCGGACTCAAGATGAGCTCTATCGGCGTACCGTCGGGCAACTGCGGCATGTCGGCGTCGGGCAGGATGCGCGTCACCACCCCTTTGGCACCGTGGCGGTTGCTTAGTTTGTCGCCCACCCCCACTGCGGCGGGAAAGTCCATCCGTGCCGCGGCCGACTCGCTAATGACTAAGCCATCCTCAAACGTGTCCCCATCCCACATGACGAAGGCAGTCAGCAGACTGTACCCGCCCCAAAAATCGGCGGCCTCGGGCTCGTATCCCGTCTGCACTAGGGCCGGCTCGGGTTTGTTGCCCTTAGAGGCCAAGCGCTGGTCGTACTGCTGGCGGAACCAACCCGTGTCGTGAATCGGTGCTGCTGTGTCGGCGGCGCTCGTCCACTGGCGCATCATATTGATGCCCATCAGGGCGCGATTGGTATCGTCGTGTTCGAGAAAGGGCACCATGGAGGCCGAAAAACCCAAGATGCTGTCGGGCGCTTCGTCGATCCGTTCGAGCTTGCCATCGCGGATGCGGGCACCGCGGGCCACTTCCAGCACTCGGCCGATATTGGGGCCTTCGGGGGTGCAATAGGGGCACACTAGGCCGTATTGGCTGTCGGGAAAAACGTCTTGGTCGTCAAACGGCTCGACGACGATGGGGATCAAAGTCAGCCGCCGCAGATGGGTGTAACGGTCGAGCCAGTTGGTCGCCTGTAGATACTGCGAAGTTTCCTCCAAGTGGAAGTCGCGCATCCAAGCGTCCAACGGCAGCCAGTTCCGCACTAAGTCGTCGTCCCAAGCCAACTGCTCAGGGGCCGCCTCCAACCTTTGGTCAACAAAGTCGTAGAACTGCTCGCCCACGCACAGAATTCGCGCTTGAGCGAGTTCGCGCCGGTCGGGATAGGGGACCACGACCCGATAGTTGCCTTCAATGTGGAAAAGCCCGTCGCGGTCGGGCCGAGGCAAATCCCGGTACTCAACCTCGACCGAGGCATCGCCGAGTCCCAAGCTCAGTTTAATAGAAAAAGTATAAGAGTCCTGTTGTTCGACTTGATAGTCAGCCAGCGGCAAGCGCTCGCCCAAAAGCTGGGGCAGTCGCTGGTGGACGAAAAGGTCAAAGGACTCCCTATGCCAAGGTATGTCGAGATTCAATGTCATTCGTGTTCCTCCGGGTTATGGATGGCCTGCCAGGCCCGTGAGAGCTGGCGGCGACCGTGGTGCAGGCGCGACTTTACGGTGCCTTCGGGAATGCCCAAGCGTTCGGCCGCGTCCCGCACTTCTACTTGGGCGTCGTAGATCAGACGGAAAACCTCGCGCTTGTCCTCGGACAGCGCTTGTACTTGTCGCCGCAGCCAGCGCTGCTGGTCGGCCCTTTCCACTTGGGCGTCGGGGCGTTCGGACGCCGCCTCAATCATCCATTCGGGCACTTGCTGCGTCTCCTGCTCCACGGTTTCAGACAGCATTTCCAGCCGCTGTTCCCGCCGCCTTCGCACGGTGCGCAGATGAGTCAGGGAAAGATGAGTGGCGATGCGGAACAGCCAGCTAGCCGCAGAGCCTCGACCACTCCATTGGCCGGCCCGGTTCCAGACCCGCAAGAAAACCTCCTGCACTACATCGTTAGCGCTCGCATCGTCGCGGACGATGCGGCGCACGTGATCGTGGATCTGCTCCCGATAGCGCTCAAAGAACTGCTGGAATGCGCGTTCGTCGCGTTCTTTTATTTGCGCTATGAGTTGTGGGTCCGGTGTCTGCATCGAGGCTCTCTGCAAGTAAAGACGCCGCCCGGAAAGTGCAGGTTCAAAGACGAAGGAGAAAAAACCCGGAAATCTCATTGAAGGTCGGTTCCCCTCTTGAGTTGACGCACTAGTCGGGGGCGGTATCTTACCACCCACCGTCTGAAAACCAACCTCAACCTATACTAGATCGAGACCCCATGAGCCTAACGCCAGCCCAACTCGACCAATTCCACCGCGACGGCTATATCATCGTCCCCGACCTGTTCACTGGCGACGAGATGGATGATGCCCTAGCGGCGATGGAACAGATTTTCTACGGCCAATCCTTCGAGCAATGGTTGGCCGCTTGCGACCAAGGCGACGCCTCCGGAGTCTCGGACGGCTTCACCACCACGCACGACCACTCCGAGGGCCGCTCGCAATTTCCCGTGGGTGCGCCCGCCTTGGATCGGCTGATAGAAAACGAGACCTATCTCGACGTTTTTGAGCAATGCCTAGACTCAAAAGCTAGCTACTGCAATGCCCACCTCTTCATGCGCTCGGGGCCTACTGACAAGCGCCATCCCGACAACCCTTGGGAGGGCTACCACATTGACCACTACACCAATTGCCTGCTGCCGCCCCATGACCAAACAGGCCGTTTCGACTACGTCAATTCGGGGGTGTACCTGCACGATGTCGAAGACGACGGTGCCCCCATGCTGGTCATCCCCGGCTCGCACAAAGTAGCTGGTGCCGCCTTTGTGCGGGCGCTTGCCGAAGACAACGCGGCGGGTGGTTCCTTCAAAGACCTGCGCCAAGCCACCGAACTAGCTACCCCGGTCCCTGCCACTGGCCGGCGTGGCGCGGCTCTCTTCTACTCGTCGTACCTAGTCCACGCGGCCCAACCTTTTGCCAATAAGCGCACGCAGCGCGCCTTTTGGACTTTGTCCATGTGCCGCCGCGACAATGATCGCTGGACCCGATTCGCCAATCCCTTCATCTACGGCGAACGCGAGCACATGCTGCCTTTCTTTACCGCCACCACGCCCCGAGTGCGCGGCCTGTTCGGCTGGCCCGAGCCTAGACACCCGTACTTCACCAGCCAAACTTTGGACCTTTTGGAACACACCCTACCCGGCATTGATACAGGTCCCTATCGCGATGATAGTTGAAAGACAGCCAACTGTGGATGGAAAGGGAGTTCCCCATCTATGACTCCGACAATCGCCCTACGACAAAAAGTAATAGAAGGCACCCAAAAAGGTCCCAACCTGCTGATCCTAGGCGGCGTCCACGGCGACGAGTTCGAGTCTATGGCAGCTATCCGCCGCCTGCTGGACCACCTCGACCCAACGGACTTGCGGGGCCGCCTCACCGCCATCCCGGTAGTCAACGAGGCTGCCTATTGGTGCGGCCAGCGCACGGCTGAGGACGGGCTAGACTTGGCTCGCACCTGCCCGGGTCGGCCCGACGGCTCGATCACCGAGCGCACGGCCCACGCCGTCAGCGAGGAGATCCGCCGGGCCGACTATCTCATCGACCTGCACAGCGGCGGGATCGTCATGGAATTCTACCCTACCGTGGGGTACACCCTGCACCCCGATAAAGCCGTCCTCGACGTGCAACGGCGCATGGCCCGCGCTTTGAATATGCCCATTATCTGGGGCACCTCGGCTCGGCTTGACGGACGTACGCTCTCGGTGGCCCGCGACGCCAACGTGCCGGCCATCTACGCCGAGTGGATGGGCGGTGGCACGTGCGACCCCCAGGGCGCGGATGCCTATTTCGAGGGCTGCTTGAACGTCTTGGCCGAACTGGACATGATCGACCGCACCCTGCCGCCCTTGCACGCCGAGTACACCGTGGAGGACGACCGCGAAAACTCTGGTCACATACAAGTCAATTACCCAGCGCCCTTTGCCGGTTATTTCGAGCCTCGGGTAACACTGAAAGCGCCGGTGCAACCGGGCGATGTGATCGGCACAGTGGTCGATCATCTGGGGCAGCGGCGTGAGGAAGTGGTATCGACCCAAGCGGGTTTGATCCTGTGTCTGCGAGTTTTCAACCGCGTCCACCAAGGCGACAGTTTGGCCGCAGTTTTGGAACTCGATTCTTCCCAATGACCACCTGTTCCGCGCCGCTGGATTCGCGCCGTTTCCAGTCCGCGCTATTGCTTCTATTAGGCCCCTTGTTCATCGGGGTTTCCTTTGTCCTCATGCTGCGCCGGGT
Organism: Candidatus Latescibacterota bacterium; assembly: GCA_022820705.1. Taxonomy (GTDB): domain Bacteria; phylum Latescibacterota; class UBA2968; order UBA8231; family UBA8231. The sequence goes on from JAJEEZ010000411.1 coordinate 15,430, forward strand.
GGAACCTGTGACCACCTTGTTTTACCTATGCGCCTGGTACGGCATCATTTGGACCCTAGACCGGCTCATCCATTGGCGGGAAGGACGCTCGCTTATCGCCCGCTGCGGTCCGGCTTTTTTGCTGATCCTCTTTTGGTCCGCAGTGGGGTGGTACGCCTTTGAGTTGATCAATTTTCGTCTGCAAAACTGGTATTACATCTTCGTCCTCGACCACCTTGTTTTGCAGACGCTAAACGCCGTCTTCTCCTTTGCTACCGTTTTTCCCGGTCTGCTGTGGTTGGAGTACTACTTGGGTCTGCGCGGCGTGGCCGCCGATTGGCAGGGCCGTCGTTGGCCGCTGACTCCCCGTCGTCTAACTCTCCTGCAAATAGCCGGCCTGATCGGGCTAGCGCTGGTCCTTGTGTGGCCGCGCTTCTTCTTCCCGCTCACTTGGCTCGCCTTTATCCTGCTCTTGGCTCCCGTCGAATATCGCCGCCTGCCCGACAGCTTGCTACATCAATTGGCACGCGGCGACTACGCACCGCTGACCCGCCAGTTGCTGGCCGGATTCATCGCCGGTGGTCTGTGGGAATTCTTCAACTATTGGGCCCAAGTTAAGTGGATCTACACAGTGCCCTTTTTTGAAGAATTGAAACTCTTTGAAATGCCGCTCGCTGGCTTTTTGGGCTTTCCTCCCTTTGCCGTGGAATGCGCTCTGGTCTATCGCCTGTTGGTCTGGTACAGGTTGGCACCGCCATTGGGAACACACCGGGACCAGCGGCCCGAGCCGACCAAGGTCTGGAATGCGCTCGTCATCGTCCTTTTGGCCGCGGCTTTCGCCCTAACGGTCAATTACTACATCTACTTGAACGTCGGCTCGGTGAAACCGCGCTTGGCCAAAGTGGACGGTTTAGATCCGGCCGCTCGCACTTTTTTGCAGGACGAGGGCATCGTCTATCTGACCGATTTGGAAGCTAAAGGGTCGGCGGAAGTTTGGCGGCAAATGGAAGGAGCATTGGGCCGCGAACGCACTCAAGGTACCCGTGGCCTCGTTGAATTATACCTGCACCAAGGCATTGGCGTGGAATACGGCAATCTGCTGGTCAAAGTCGGCATTCGTTCGCTGGCGGATTTGGTCGCCTCATCTGCCGCGCAAGTAGAGGATCGACTCACCGAGCTTCCCGAGAATGTTCGACGGCCCACCCCAGCGCAAATTCGCCTGTGGATTCGGCGAATTCCAAGCCCTTGATTCCTCTATCCGACCGGAGGGAGAATTGTCATTGCAAGTTGGTCTGATTGGTCGGATATTGACCTAACCGTGTGCAAAAGGAGTAACAAATGTTTCGCGAAGCGATCGGTTTATTCGTCCCTGAACCAAAGGCCAAACTCTACATTCCCAAGAACAGTGGGCTGCATGAGTATGTGAACAACCTCCTGAGTGACATCGGTGTTAGCGACGGAGGCGAGTTCACCCGAACTGACGAGAGCCTGGGAACCCTCGAAATAATTTCGGCGCGCGGGGAAGACGTGCCCCAACGGGTTGACGATTGTCTCCTACGTGGAGAAGTCGCGTATGGCCTCACTGGAGACGATCTGTTCGACGAGTACATGCTGGGCGCTGGGGACTCTCCACTTGGAGTCCTCAACACCTACGATTGGTTCGATCCAAATGCTCAGTTCTATCGGCCAGCCCTTTGTCTGTTGAATCGCGAAGGGCGGATTCCAGATTCGTCCGCAGTGGTGTCCATTGCCGTGAACAAGAAATACGAACTGTCCTCTCGCCAGTATCTGTCGCAGCGCTTCCAAGCCAGCAAACTGCGGATCAGTATCGCTGCTTATGCTGGCGACACGGAAAACACGGTAGCAGAGGGCACGCACGACTGGTGCATTGAGGTGGTGTATCGCGGGGAACGCTCGCCCGCAAGCGCGATGTCCAAGACCGGACTCAAGGTTGCCGAGGTCGTCCGATTCAGCGACATCTCATTGATCGGACGGGAAATCGTCAATCCATGGGAAGAGGAGTACCGGAGAATATCCGCAGTCGCGCAAAAGCCCACCGGCTCCAAGACGTCAAAACTTCTTGCAGACAGCAATGCAATTTGCAAGAAAGTCGGCGAGGAATCGGCTGAGTTTGTGAGAGCGTTTACGCAAGAAACGGGGATTCCAGAAGAATTTAACGGCGTCGTGTACGCGTTGATGGCCGCAGCCGCAAAACTGCAAGTCCCCTGGCAGGAAATTGAGGCAGACCTGAAATCTAGGTGGTCGTGATCTGCCTATGTTGCTGATTAGACATTGTCAGTCCTCGGGGCAAGACCCAGATGCGGCGCTGACAGAGACTGGGCGTAAACAGGCGGAAGCACTCGTTAGGTTCTTGTCCGACTACCCAATCGACATGATCGTCTCCAGCTCCTACACGCGGGCACAGCAAAGCGTTGAACCGTTCGCCGCCACAGTGGGATTACCCATTCACTTGGATCACCGCTTAACTGAACGGACGCTTTCGGGGAGTCCGATTGACAACTGGCGCGAGGTGGTCCGCGATTCATTTGAAGACCTGGAGTTGCGGATACCGGGCGGCGAGTCGGCACGCGAAGTATTAGACCGCGGCTGGGCCGCCATAACCGAGCTAATCGACGGTGGTCACCGATTCCCTATTGCAGTAACCCATGGCAACCTCTTGAGTCTAATCCTGAACTCACTGGACTCTAATTTCGGCTACGATGGATGGGAATCTCTATCGAATCCAGACGTATTTGCTCTCAAAGAAGCCATCGATGGACGCTTGGTATTCGAAAGACTCTGGTCTGAATAGCCCCGAGTCGCTTAATAACAAGATTCGGCAAACGCTGATCAGGTAGCTTGCCCGATCCTTGCAGGCGTTCATCGACTTGATTTTACTATACAAATATCATTACGGTCTGCATCGTCCCACTGGACATGGACTGACGCAGACGCAACCCACGGCGAAAGGAGATTTCTGATGGCCGTTATCAATGAACTTCTCGAAAACAACGCCCGCTATGTCGAAAACTTCGATAAGGGCGACCTTCCCTTGCCTCCAAGGCTGCACCTAGCGGTGGTAGCCTGCATGGACGCGCGCATCGACGTTCACGGTCTGCTGGGGATCGCGGAAGGGGACGCGCACGTGATCCGGAACGCGGGCGGCGTGATAACCGACGACGCGATTCGTTCGCTGACGATCTCGCAGCGGCTGTTGGGCACGACTTCGATCATGCTCATCCACCACACGGACTGCGGCATGCTGACATTCCGCGACGACGACGTAAAGGACGCGATCACAGCCGATACCGGCATCCGCCCAGCCTTCGCTCTAGAGGCGTTCGGCGATCTCGCGGAGGACGTACGGCAGTCGATCGCCCGCATTCAGGCCAGCCCGTTCATCCCGAACAAGGACGACGTGCGGGGGTTCGTCTATGACTGCGCCACCGGAAAGCTGAACGAGGTCGGAATATGAGGGGTAATTAGGTAATGATACGGCCCATCACGTCAGAGGACTTGCGAGATTGCGCACGTCTATTCGCGAAGGTTTTCTCTGAATGGCCGTACAAGGAATCGTGGAGCGTCACCCAAGCTCACCACTATCTCAGTCGGTTCTGGAAGTTCGATCCCGAGCATTGCCTCGTCGCCCTCGACAAAGATGACGTGATCGGAGCGATGTTCGGATACTGCTATCCTTGGCAAGACCGAATTAACTATTACATGCAGGAACTTTTTATCGAGTCTGATCAAAGAAGGTCCGGCCACGGACGAAGACTGGTGCGTCATCTGCTCGACAAACTCGGGGAATCGGATGTATCCATGTCCCTAATCGCCAATGAAGCAACGCCGGCAGCCGCGTTTTACGAAGAGCTTGGACTACGGCAGCATAGATACTACAAGTTCTATTGTGGTACTGTGAAAACGGGCGCGGAATAGTCCGTCGTATAACACAGTAGTTTTCGCTGCGGTGGAACGGTGATTCACACGCCCAAGTTCTCTCTCGAATCAATCGACGTTGGTTCTCATCTGTACTTTACAGCGGCACCCAGTATCGTCTATTCGCCCTCTCCGAGACAACTTTAGGCACAAACAGCCGCGTCGGCGTTCCAGCGATTGAAGGGGGTGTGCGCCTCTTGCGCCAACCGGTCGCGGGTGTCGCGCCAGAGCTTTTCCCAAGCCACTGGATCGCGTAAGACGCTTTCTGGGTTGGATCTGCTGCGGGCGACAAAGCCGGGGAAGAGGTCGCGGCCCGTGGGCTGGCCGATTGGATTGTAGCGCAAGTCAAAGCTCCAGCGCACATCGTCGCTGTTGTTGGCCAGCGAGCCGTGGATGGTGTGTTGAGTGAGGAAAAGCACATCGCCGGGCTGCATGGGCACCGGCATCGCCGCATCCATATCCATAAACAACTCGGGTATCCACAATCCTCCCGGCCCTCCCGGACAGTGAGTTTGTAGCCCTCGCCGATGGCTGCGGGGCATAATCCGCAGACAGCCGTTTTCGAGCGTCGCCTCATTGAGCGGGAACCACACTGTCAGGACTTCCGAGTCGTCGGCTTCGGGCAGGACCACGCCGTTGTCTTGGTGCCAGTTGGTGGCGCTGACTAGCGCTTGGCCGTTGTGGTTTTTGGGCACTAGGCGCTCGGGCGGCTTGAGGCGCACGTGCTGGACGGGGTTGGACCAAATCTCCGGGCCGACAATGGACTCGACCACGTCGAGGAGGTCGGGGTTGGTAATACAGCGAAAAACGGCTGGGCCAGCCCAGAAGGGGGTATCGGCATCAATGCCTGTCTGGGGCAGGGAGAAGTCGAAGTACTGGGCGTGGATCTGGCCGCTCTCGACGACGATTTGCGTCAAGCGCTGGCCAAAAGACAGGTCGTCATACGTGGATGCGATCTGGCCATCTTGGTAGAGTTCGCGAGCGAGCCTGTCGAGGACGCCGTGGTATTCGTCGATAATGGGCTGGATGACCTCTTCCACGTCAAGCATCCCTCTCACTAGTAGGTAGCCTTCTTCGTCAAAGTGTGCGAGTTGTTCGTCCGTCAAGCATGGCATATGCTTTCCTCCGTGGGTTGAAGGATTCGATCTGCGCTTGAATATAGCGCGATATGATCCGTTTGCGAATAGCTGAAAGGAGAAGCGCCGTAATGGCTATGAATTTCCCCAAACTCGACGAAGCCCTGCGCTTAGAGCGCCTGACGCCGCCGACAGACAAGGTGCGGATAGTCCTCGACACCGATACGTACAACGAGATCGACGACCAGTTCGCAGTGGTCCAAGCGCTGCTCTCGCCCGACCAACTCGCGGTCGAGGCGATCTACGCGGTACCTTTCTACAACATCCGTTCGTCCGGCCCAGGCGACGGAATGGAGAAAAGCTACGAGGAAATCCTGCGGCTATTGGAACGGTTGGGTATTGCGCCGGAGGGCTTGGCGTTCCGGGGAGCGACGGATGTGCTGCGGGACGACGCGCCACAGGAAAGCGCAGCGGTCGATGACCTAATCGCCAAGGCCAAAGCCGCCGACCCGCTCTACGTGGTAGCTATCGGCGCACTCACCAACGTGGCCTCGGCTATCCTGAAAGACCCCTCCATCATCGAGCGAATCGTCGTGGTCTGGCTCGGCGGCCACGCGCTCTACTGGCCGAC
>JAJEEZ010000221.1:0-4648 GCA_022820705.1 Candidatus Latescibacterota bacterium
TGTTCCGCTGCGAGGTTTGGCACCGGGGCACGGCCAATACGAGCAACCAGACGCGCTACCTGCTCCAAGTACACTACGCCCAGCGCATTATCACTCAGAAGTACCCACCTTATCTGAACAAATTCCAATTCGACGCGGCCCGATTGGCGGAGGCAACGCCACGGCAGCGGCGGCTTTTGGGCGACCACGTGCCGAGCAACTACGACTAGAAGTGGCGACCGGCCGGTCGCCCCTACCAACCGTATTACGGTCCTACCGAATGGATGAATAACGCACTATGACTAATTCCCCGATATCCGTCCTGCTCTTTGAGGACAATCCCATTCACGCCCGCTTGTTGCAGAACTTGCTGAAACCGGAATTTGCCGTGGAAGCGGTCGATAACTTAGCGGCTGGCTTGGCGCGGTTAGAGGCAGGTGGCATCGACGCAATCCTCCTAGACCTAGTACTGCCCGACAGCCAAGAGCTGGCCACCTTTGAGCGCGTCAAAGCAACCGTCCCGAATATCCCCGTACTGGTCCTGACGGGCCTTGATGACGAAGTACTCGCCGAAGAGGCCGTGGCGGCCGGTGCCCGAGATTACCTAATCAAAACGCAGATCAATGGCGAGAGTTTGGCCCGGTCTATCCGGGAGGCCGTAGCAGGTTAGCTATGGGGGGCGATCCCCGCTTCCTGAACTGGGCTGGCTGGCTGGCGCGATTGGCAGCTTCCGTGACCGTGCTCGCGGGCGCGCTGGTGCTGTGGGGCTGGCACACCGACGACGAATACCTCAAAAGCTTCATGCACATCAGTTGGGTGGCGACGCACCCGCTTGTGGCGATGCAGTTTATCTTGGCCGGCGCGTCGCTTTTGTTGTTACAGGCCGAGCCACTGAGCCGCTGGCGGCGGTATGCGGGCGTAGTGTTGGGGGCGACCGTAGTGGTGATCGCCGTGCTCAAGTTAATCGGCTATCAGTACAACTGGGAGCGGGGCGTCGATACGTACCTTTTTTATTTCAAGCTGGGCGTCTCGCGGATGTCGCCCAATGCAGCGTTTTCCTTCTTGCTGATAGGCCTGGCCTTGGTGCTGATGGATGTGCAGGTGAGGGGCCGCGCCTATCTGTCGCAGATCTGCGTGATCGCGGCGACGGTCATCGGACTTTTGTCGATGAGCAGCTACTTCCACAACGTGCTGCTGCTCTATGGGGTATCCGGGTTCGTTCCGGTCGTCCCCGACACGGCCACCGAATTCCTCATCCTCTGCTTTGGCCTACTGTGCGCTCGTCCGCACCGCGAGCCAGTCGCGACCATCATCAGCACTACGGAGGGCGGCTCTGTGGCGCGCCGTCTCTTGCCGGCCGCCTTTGTCATTCCCCTCCTACTCGACTGGGTGCGCATTCAGGTCGAGAGCCTCTATGGCTACGAGTTTGGCTTCTCACTCTTTACGCTGCTCAACATCTTGGCCTTCGCCCTGCTGATATGGTGGAACGCCGCGTCGCTTTCGCGAGTCGATGCGGAGAGGCGGCGCTCGGAAGAGCAGCTACAAGAGCAATACCGCCTGACCGCGGAGACGGCGCAATCCGAGCACGAGGCTCTGGTGGCACTTGAAGAGTCGCAGGAGGCCCTGCGCGATGCCAAGGAGCAGGCCGAAGCGGCCAATCAGGCCAAAAGCGCGTTCTTGGCCAATATGAGCCACGAAATCCGCACTCCAATGAACGGCATCATCGGCATGACCGAGCTCTTGGGCCGCACCCAGCTCGAATCGCAACAGCGCAACTACTTGACGTTGGTGCAGCAGTCGGCAGAATCCCTGTTGTCCCTGCTCAACGACATCCTCGACTTCTCCAGAGTCGAAGCAGGCCGCTTGGCGCTGGAAGAGATCGAGTTCGGCCTGCGCGACGAAGTGGGCAATGCCGTGCAGACACTGGCCATGCACGCGGCGAGCAAAAACATAGAGCTCGTGTGCCACATCCCCGCGGATGTCCCCGACCGCTTGGTCGGCGATCCGCGCCGCTTGCGCCAAGTGGTGATCAATTTGGTGGGCAATGCCGTCAAATTTACCGAGGAAGGCGAAGTGGAAGTTGGCATTACTGTGGAAGAGGCCTTGCCGGATGCCGTGGGCCTGCGCCTGTGGGTGCGCGATACCGGGGTCGGCATTGCGCCGGAGAAACAGGCGGGGATATTCGACTCTTTCAGCCAAGTCGATAGCTCGACCTCGCGTCGCTTTGGCGGCAGCGGCTTGGGTTTAGCCATCTCGCAGCAGTTAGTCGAGCTGATGGGGGGCCGCATCTGGGTCGAGAGCGAGGAGGGCAAAGGCAGCATCTTTTACTACACGGTCCGCTTAGGGTTGGGAACACCGGAGACTAAGCGCGCTGATCTGGTCTCGCTACAAGGGCTAAAGGTCTTAGTCGTTGACGACCATGCGACCAATCGGCGAATCCTCGAAGAGATCTTGAAAAGCTGGGAGATGGAGGCTGAGCTCGTAGAGAGCGGCTCGGCTGCCATAGCAGCTTTGGAGGCCGCGGCACAGACTTCGGCAGGCTCAGCCGAGTCGCCCTTCGACCTCGTGCTGATGGATCTGATGATGCCGGAGATGGACGGCCTAGAAACGGTGGCGATAATCCGCGAGAATGCGGCGTTTGCCCAAGTGCCGGTGCTGCTGCTTTCCTCGGCCGACCGAGCCGGGTTCAGCGCGCGCGCGCGCTCCTTGGGCATTGCCCGCAGCCTGATCAAGCCGATCAAGCAGTCCGATCTGCTAGAGGCCATTGGCGCGGCCCTTGAGGCTGCCCCGACGGTGGAGACAAGGCGCGGTGATGCGCCTGAGGACGATTCGGTGACGGTCGAGAGTTGGGGCCGAACAGCACGTCGCATCCTCTTGGCCGAGGATGGGGCGATCAACCAACAGGTGGCCGTGCGGCTGCTAGAGGAGCGCGGCCACTCGGTAGTGGTAGTGGACAATGGCCGCGCGGCCGTGGAGCAGGTGGCCGCGCAGGCTTCGGCGAGCTCAGCCGAGCCGCCCTTTGACGTGGTGCTGATGGACGTGCAAATGCCGGAGATGGACGGCCTAGAGGCGACGGCGGCCATTCGCCGTGCAGAGGCACAGACCGGCGGACACGTTCCGATCATTGCCATGACTGCCCACGCCATGAAAGGCGACCGCGACCGCTTCTTGGCGGCGGGCATGGATGGTTATGTGGCCAAGCCCGTGCGCCCGCACGAGCTGTACGCGGCCGTGGAGGGTGGCGGCCCCAATGATGAGGACGGACTGCCCGCGCCTGTGGATGTGTTCTTCGAGTGGGATGCTGCGCTCGAAAACGTCGGCGGCGACGAGGCCATGCTGCGCGAGCTTGCGGAGATGTTTTTTGCCGAGTGTCCCAAGCTGATGCAGCAGATCCGCGAGCACATCGCTAGCGCGGACGGCCCCGAGTTGCGGCGGGCCGCGCATACGCTCAAAGGGTCGGCGCACGTTTTCGGAGCAGAGGAGGCGGCCGAGGCCGCGCATCGGTTGGAGGAAATCGGGCGCGAGGAAGCGTTTGCCGACGCGGAGGAAGCCCTAGTGTTGCTGGAGGATGAAGTGGCGCGGTTGCTGCCGGCTTTGCGGGAGCGGGTTGCGGCTGACGCGTAACGCCGAAAGAGGAGACAGACAATGGAACGCGTGTACACTACACAGGACTTGGCCATGCTTAGCCACCTCAAAAACTCGCTAGCTGCGCAGGGCATTGAATGCGTTTTGCGCGGTCAGCATCTGCTCGGCGGCGTGGGTGAATTGCCCCCAATTGAGTGCTGGCCGGAGTTGTGGGTTTTGGACGATAGACAGGTCGCGGCCGCGAAGTCGCATATCGACACCTTGTTTGCAACGGCTGCGGAGGACGGAGAACCGTGGACCTGCGCCGCGTGCGGCGAGGAGTGCCCAGGGGCGTTTACGGACTGTTGGAGTTGTGGGGCGGCTAGGGCCGAAAAGAGCGAGGCTTCCTGATTGTTTGTTTTTCTTATTGACCTTCACGTAAGTTGATTTACCTCGTCGATCCCAATGCCAATACGGAGCGTTGTAAATCAAATTTGGTGAACCTCAATAATGTACAAATCGTCGACGCCACCGACGGCGTAATAATAGGCCGCGACGGCAGCTTTGCCTTTTCTCTCCCCGAATACCTTTTAGAGGAACTTTCTCTATGCTGGAAATCATGGTCGGAGTTGTTGTTGTCGTCTTGGCTTTTATTTAGTGGTGTCGCCGGCGCAAAAAGCAGCAGCTAATCGCCGAAATAAGCGAGCCGGTAATTGCCGAACTCAACGCGCTAGCCGCCAATCCAGAGCGAGACCTCACGCCCGCCATAGATGCCTTGACTTTAGCAGAGAGAAAAAACCGTAGGGGAGATTTTTCCTAGGCTGCACTAGTGGCGCGTTGCGGTCTCTATGTCCTTGAAGACCCAGACTTTGCTCCTGCTACGGCAGCTCGCCTGATGGGGGATAGCCACAAGTATGGATGGGACTTTGAGGGTAGGGGCCCCCAGTACCTACCAGCACAGGGAATGGCACTTGCCGCCTTTATTTGGGCTTCTTGCGGTGCCACCTACTTGGCTGCCGCTGCATTGAACTTGGCTGAGAAGCTAGGGGCTTCTGCCTCTGAACTTGCACCCACGAAGACGGCCTTAGCCAACCTTATAGGAGAG
>JAJEEZ010000129.1:0-7391 GCA_022820705.1 Candidatus Latescibacterota bacterium
ACATCCTCGACGGTATAATCCGCGTAGCCTATATACGTGGCCTTGAGGGTGTAGGTGCCCGCCGGTACGTTGAGAATAAAAAAGCGGCCCTTTTCGTCCGCTGTAGCTCCTAGCTTGGTATCCACCACCACGATATTGGCATGGGGTAGCCCATCCCCGGTGGCGGCATCCTTGATGACACCGGCGATCTTGCCGCCCGTACTGGCCTCGGCCGGAGCCAAGCTCAGCGCGAGCAGGACGCCCAGTGCGGTCAAGACGCGAAAAACGCTAGCAAATTTGGTCATATGTCCCTCCTTTGTAGGGTACTCAATACCCCTTCACATCAAGTGCAACCAGTCGTCTAAGAGAAAGGTCACACGCCCGATCAACAGCGAGACCCTCGCCATAATGGTGTAACCAAAAGAAGCCCCAAACGAAACCATCAAAAACCATATCCCCACTTTGGAGACGTGGCCCGCCGTGCCGGTGTGCTCGACGGAAAAAAAGAAATAAACCAACACCCCGATGACTCCCACGAGGACGATCAGCCAATTGAGCCCCTCCTCCAAGCTCCAGGTTAGTGGTTGTAATGTAGGTTCTATTTGGGCCAAAATAAAGGAAGAAATATAGCGGGGAATCGTCAGGCCGGCCCCGAGCCCGACGAAGAATGCAAACGCATAGCGGCTGAGCCACCCGAAGCGCAGCGAAAAACGCGTCAACATCAACAGCCCGAGCACCGTCGGAGCCAAAAGCCACCAATTGGGCGTCTCCCCTTCCCCTATATCGGTCCATTCGGCGATGAGCTCGCCGTAGAGCGTCGGATACCAGTACTGGCCGAACATGTAAGCCGCTGCCACACCGACGAAGACGTGCTCGGCAAACTTGAAAAGCGGGTTGTCCTTGTAGAGAAAGCTATAGAGTGCCAAGGTCATGCCCGCCGCGACGATGATGCCCAAACCCGTCCAGTCCGCCACCAAGATTCCGCTAGCCACCAAGCCGATATTGACCGCGGCAAACAGCAGGAGCAAGCCTATAAAGAAATACGTATCGCGCATGGCGGAGGTCAGCTCCTCTGCTCGGATGAAGTTCGTCGAGCGACGAAGTACGCGATATTGCCGATAACCACGAAGACCGCGATGACCAAATGAGCCATTGACTGGGCGCTCATACCCATGCTGGCACTACCGCGATTGTCAATCAGGGTCTCGTATTCGGCTGCGCCGGCTAGACCACCAAGCAGGCCACCGAGCTGTCCCGAGTCGAGAAAGGGATAGAGATCGGGAGCCATCACCGCGGTACAACCAGCGACAAAGGGAAAACCGTACTTCTCCTGCCCGTAGGGAATCCACCAAAACTCAATCGAATCCCCGGCCGCCAAGTCTAAGACGAGGTCGAAATCGCGCAGTGAGCGCAAACCGCGCGTCAGACCCAAATCGCCGGTATCCGTGCCCCATTGGTCCTGCGGGAAGGCACTGCGGAAGTCTTGCCCCATATTGAGGATGACGCTGAAAGTGCCCGGCTTGTAGCCCATAAAGGCGTAATCCACCCCGTACTCCAAATCGAATTCAGCCGCCATCTCCTCCAGCACCTGTTGGGCTAGCCCCGGTGCCTCGGGCCATAGGCAAATGGCCACCACCTTGAGATCGCGGCGGAAGACGTGGCGCAACATAGCGCGCGACATCGGCAGCATTTCAGGTGCTGTGCTGGCACCGTAAGCGAAGGAAACCAGCACAATGTCCCCCGCGTCGAGTTTCTCGAACTGAGCGTACGCGGCTTTTACTTCGTTCGTCGGCGTGATCGGCAGGGAAATTCCGGCCAGCAACGGCCCGGCCACGCTAATAAACACTAGGGCGAAAATGATGCGCCGGTCGATAGCAAGTAGCTTGTGCATCACTCGGCTCCTCCGCCCAAATACGATCGCTCAATCCCAAAAATGATCCGCAACGAGGTGGCAATAGCACCCAGCGACACGCCGAGCAAGATGCCGCGTTTGGCCGCCAAGTTGGGCACGTTCAACAGCCAGTCGGTCGCCAGCGGAAAAAAATCGGCAAGCTCTCTCCCAATGGGCACGCGGCCCAGCATGACAATGACCGCCGCGATCAGCAACAACGCCGCCTCGGGCGTACGGGCGCGGAAGGTTCGGTACGCCGCCGAGGCGATAAAGAAGGCTAAGATCGAAAACATGGTTGAGGCGCAAGGCACGTGAATATTGTCGAAGAGCCACTTATAGCCCCCAGCCTCAGCCTGCGCGGCGAAAGGGCCTAAACCATCGTTGTACACGACGAAGACCATCATCACCGCGAAGCTCAAAATGGCGATCAAGCTATAGGCCCAGCCGGCGACGCGCTGGCGAATCCGCTGCCAGTGCAGGTTGAGCAAGCTATAGAGGCCGAGCAAATAGGAAAACGCGAAGACTATGCGCACCCATAGCGCCATCTCCCGCTCCAAACTCTGCGCATTGCCGTGGGGTATGTAGTAGATGACAACGCCGAGCATACCGAAGGCAAAGGCAACGACCAACGGTAGAGTCCGACTAAGAAAAATCATCGCGCGCTCCTCAAGCAGGCGTGAACAGATGGGTTAGCTGAGGCCACCACTCTGAAGTCACCAGCAGCGAACCCAGCACCAAGATCGCTAGCAGAATGGCCTTGCCCGCGTCTTGGCCTTTGAGGCTACCCAACATCCGCGGCTCACCCGACAGATAAGCACTGGCGGCGTAGAGTTCTTCACCAAGCAGGGTATAGTCACAAGTGGTGATAAAGAATGGTAACTGGGTGAAAGCGTCCGTACCGGCAATCTGAATAGCGCCGGTTGTCGCGCCAGTTTCGGCCAACAGCAGCGACTCAGCGTAGAAATATCCCATCATAATGTGAGCCGCTGGGCGGTCGCGGACCATGATGCCCTCGACTGCTGCCGCATAGCTGAACTGCTCGGTGCTAGCGACGAAGACATGGTCGGGATTGAAAGCGTCGGGCCGCCCCGCCTCCACATACGAGGCTTTCACCGTCTCCTGACTTACCGACATAACCACCGGGTCTGGGGCCACCACTCGCAGCGCGGTGTCGTATTCGGCCGTGCGCCGCGCAACCCGCCCCAAGATATTGACCGCGGCAATGGTCGAGATCGCGTCCATGCCGCGCAGGCCGTGGATGAAAAGCACCGGCTTGCCCATCTCGGTTGCCCGCCCCAACGCCTCGTCGAGTGCTTCTAGCCCGGCGATGCGGCGGATCTTGAGCTCGCGCCGCCGCGCAATGCCAATGTAGCCCATGATAAGTCCTGAAAACACGAGGCACAATACTAGATTGTTGACCTTGGAGTTATTAAAAAAATTGCCTCTGGACTCGGCGTTGACGATCACCTTGCCGCGAATCGCGCCCCCGGCTGATCGCACATCGATGTGAAAGTAATACGTCTTGCCGTCTTCTAGCGGCGTCTTGCCGCCCGCGCGGGCGAATTCCTCGACGTTGACATAGTGGTGATTTTTCAGATCGGCCCCGTGCCCAAAGAGCGCCGGTGCCTCGGACATCAAATTCCCCGTGGCCGCAACCTCGGCCACGACGCGAAAAGGCCCCTTGGGCGAATCGGCGACGGCGATCTGATAAAGCGCATTTTCGCTGATCTGGGGATCTCGCGGCCAAGTCAGCGTAATGCTGCCCCCGTCGTCGTTGGGCGTGTCAAAGGCTTGGACCTCAATCGGCGGTTCAGGCTGTGCCAGCAACGTGCCGATCCCTGGGTCTATCAGCAAAGGGTCGATCCCCTGTTCCGCATTTTCCGCCGCGCTCGCCAACGGCCAAGCCAAGACCAACGCAGACAGCCAGTTTTTTGCTCTCATGTCCTTATTCCTCAATCAACTCCACATTCGCCCGTGGCACTACCGCCTGTTCCCCGTCTTCAAATTCCACGGCCAATACCCGCACCCGCGCCCCAGACTCCACCGCACACAACTCGGTCGGCAGGTCGCTGACGCGCCCAATTTGCCCAAAATAGGGCATCCGAATCACGCGCAACAAATCGCCCACCTGCAACCCTTCCTCACCCGTCCGTGCCTCTTCTTCCTCTTTGTCAGCGGCCGTGGGAACGATAATCTCCGGCCGCAACACGCCCGCGCGAATCTGCGTCGCACCGGCCATGGACGCATCCATGCCAGAGCACGCTTGTAGAATGTCAAAGGTCTTACGCGCCATGGCTACGCGGCCAAAACCCTCGGTCGCTACTACCGTCAGGCCAATTTGCTCAGTCCCGGTGATAGCTACGCCCAAGTCGCGGCCGAGTAGGTCGCGCAAGTCGCTGTCGCGTAGGCCGCCGCCGATCAACCCCACGGCACCTGCCTGCCGGGCCTGTTCTACAGTCTCCGCGCTAATCAGGCTACCGACCACCACAATTTTGCCCGCCACTTCCGGACCCAGCGACTCGGCTGTGGCGTCTGGAGCATCAACCGCCAAGTGCAGAGCGCCCCAGCACTCGCCCCCCACGCCAAAAATGCCTTGGATATAAGCACCTCGCGCTGCGACGCGCACGCCCTCTTCGGCAAAGACTTCCTCAACGACCCCATCGACGTAAGCCAGCACTTCGACCGGCCTAGGAGCTTGTCGCAGTATCACCTGCCCCGTCACCGGCGAAATGCTCTCGACGGTGCCGCTGACCGGGGATTCAATCGTGGTCTTGAACCAGCTAATAAACGGTTTGGTCTCGGCAAGCGGCTCGCCAGCTTCGACTTGGTCGCCCTCTTTTTGAGCATATAGCCAGCTAGCTCTTGCGGAGAGATGCCCAAGCGGTTGACCAAATTCAGGGTCGCCACCTCGCCTGGCAGTTCGGTGCGGGCCACAACTTGGGCGCGGCGCACGGCTTGGCCCCGCTCAACGACAACTTCGCCTTTGAGGGGCAATCGCCGCTCTTTGTGGACGACTGCGTGTTGCGTCACGCGCAGTCCGGGGGTATAGGCGTGAGCCATGAGCTACTCGTATAGGTTTAACGCCTGCTGCCAGTCGCTTATCTGACGCCGACGGTCTTGGTCTGACGCCATCTGGATGGGCCGGCCGCGACCGTCCAGCACTAGTCCCACGACGCCACCGCGCACTTGCGCATTTAGGGCTTGTCCCGGGCCAGCACCCACATCCCAACGCCGCACCGGCTGAAGCGAAACTTCAACCTCCTCGCCATCGTCCAAAGGCACCCACTGTAGCTGACCGACCTGCAACTGGCCGGTTTGACCCCCGCTAGGCAGGTCTATTTCGTATTGGAGACAGACCTCACCGTCCTTACCCTCGCCGACAGGGGCCACACAAGTGCCCAAGTAGATCAGGCAATCGCGCTCAAAAACCTCGGTGGCAGCCCGCTCGTCAACAGTCGAGAGAACCCCCAGGTGGGGCATCATAAAAATGCTATCAACCGCCAAGCGGGTGACGCCTTCAGGCTGGAAAGCATCTATGAGCATGGCGCAACTCTGCTCGCGGCGCGGCGCGTGCGAAAGCACCCCACCGCTACCGACCAGCATGTCCAGCGCCATCATCTCGACCAAACTCTCGCCGGTGGCCCCCTGCTCAAACACATCGGCCAGCGTGCGCTTGCTCTGCACCCCCTTCAATCCCACTGCTAACGCCCGGTGTTGATCAAAGGCCAAGCGCAGAGCTTCGCGGGCAATGGCTTGCTCGACTTGCAATTCCTGCATGAGCTGCGGGATGGTAGTGGGGCGGATCATCTTATTCTTGATCCGGTCGCGGAGGTCGGCTTCCTCAATGTCAAAAGGAACCCAGCGCATGATTTGGTCGAGTCCGGCCTCGGCCAACACGTTGGAGACGCTATAGGACATGCCGAGATTGGCACTGACCGTGCGGTTGAAAACGCCGTCGAAGACGCTGAACACATCGGTTGTCGCCCCGCCGATATCCACGCCGACGACGTTGATCTCCTGCTGGCGGGCAATGGTCTGCATGATCTCGCCCACCGCCCCAGGCGTCGGCATAATCGGCGCGTTGGTCCAGTCCATCAGCTTGC
The DNA here is from genome assembly GCA_022820705.1 of Candidatus Latescibacterota bacterium. Classification (GTDB taxonomy): domain Bacteria; phylum Latescibacterota; class UBA2968; order UBA8231; family UBA8231. The sequence goes on from JAJEEZ010000129.1 coordinate 5,974, forward strand.
GGTAGCCCGGAGCCTGCGCCATGACGTGTTCGAGGAAGAGGTCGTGAATGACGTGCCGCGCCGGTTCCAAATTTTCCTCTTCGAGCACGGGGCGGATATTCTCGGTAACGGTCAGGGCCATCTTTCCCCCCAGTGCCTTTTCGACATCCTCGCGCGCGTCCTCATTGCCCGCAAAGATAACCGGCAACTGAAAGCCCGCGCCAAAGCGGGGCTTGGGATCGGCCGCGCTGATAAATTCGGCCAACTCGACCACGTGGCTGACGGTGCCACCATCCGTGCCGCCCGACAGCAGCACCATATCGGGGCGCAATTGGCGGATGCGCTCTATTTTTTCGTGCGGCAAGCGCCCGTCGTTGGCCGCGAGTGAGTCCATGACGATCGCCCCAGCACCCAAGGCGCAGCGCTGAGCGCTCTCGCCGGTCATCGCCAACACTACGCCGGCCACCACCATCTGCAACCCGCCGCCGGCACTACTCGTCGAGATGTAGATATCGACCCCGACATTGCCGTCTGCCGGCGTGATAATCCGCTCGCCATCGAGGATCTGCCGCCCGGAAAGCTCCTCGACCTCTTGAATGGCGTTGAGCACCCCCCGGGTGACGTCTTCAAAAGGAGCCTCAACTGTAGTCGGGGCCTCGCCGCGAAAGGTCTGGCGATACCCTTTGTCTTTCTTCTCGATCAGGATCGCCTTGGTCGTCGTACTGCCGCAGTCCGTGGCGATAACTACGTTGAGGTCATCCATGCTTTTGGCTTTCGCGCTGGGCAATGGCCTCCGCGAGCAAATCGACGCACTGGCGTCGCTCCAACATGCGCGTAAAGCGCTGGTATTCGTCGCGCGAAAAAACCAGCGTGGCAAACGGGGCCAAAAAGGTCAGGGCTTGGCTGCCCAAAAAGTTGAGGGGGCGGCAAGCCTCCAACGCCATGGACGCGGCTGCACCCATGCGGCGAGCTACGACAAACTCGGCCAGCCGCTCGGCGAGCGAGAGCTCCTCCTCAGACCAACCCGCCGCCGGATCTTCGAGGGCAAACGCGTGTCGCCACCGCGCTTTTAAGCTATTGACTTGAAACATGGCACCGGACGAAATGCGCGACTTCTTCGCGGTTTTGCTCAAACCGCAAAAAGACGCCGCGAAAAGAATCCAACCGACTCGAGCGGAGAGAGGGGCGCAAAAAAATGCCGTCCCGATGTTCGTCTGCTCGACGGAACTCCGCCCAAGAACGGCGTTGTTTAAGACCGAGGTGTTCGCTGCTGATCCCTGCGCCGTCGAGCACGTAGCGTGTAGCAAAGAAATATCGCGACAGCGAGGCAGTCAATGCCCCCAAGGAAAACACCCCGTAAAACCAATGCTCAAATCCAACGGCCGCAGCCACGGCGGCAGAGACGATGAGCGCGACTAGCAGTATCGATTTGGCCGGTT